>JAPKEY010000012.1 GCA_028821815.1 Candidatus Poseidoniales archaeon
TTGCTCGGGATAATCCATATTGGATGATACCGCCTCGATTGGACTTGTATCGGGGGTCATCGAACCGGTTGGCAATTGCAACAACGTGTGCTTAATCGCTCTCTCAAGGCGTTCCAATACACGCCAAGAATGCTTCAATCGAACCTCGCGCTTTGTTGGATGAACATTGACATCTACCTCGTCGGATGGTAGATTGAGGCGAAGCACACAGATGGGATGTCGTCCAACCATCAGTCGAGTGTGATAGCCTCGACGAATTGCCTGATTGAATGGTGAGGAGGCGACTGGGCGACCATTGATGATGATATGAATTTCATCGCCTTTGGAACGGGTCAGATCAGGGGGTGATATCCAGCCTGACCACTGTTCTTCACCGGGTGCCTGCAAATCCGCATCAGAGCATTGTAGCGGGACAAGGCGTTCAGCGGGTGCACCAATGAGATCGTACAACCGATCGTCCATTTCCACACCCGGAGGTGTTTCGAGGACATTTCGACCATCGATACTGATGGTGAAACCAACCGCTGGATTGCAAAGTGCCTGTGCGACTACGATATCGACGATGGCAGCGGATTCGGTAGATGGGCGCTTTTGGAATGAAAGACGAGCAGGGATATTTGCGAATAAATTGCGGACTTCGATAACGGTACCTGGTGCAATTCCTACGGGCTCCAATGGTTTCTTTGCACCATCATCTACAGTAATCATCATACCTTCTGAATTTGCGATTCGGCTGGAGACACTGAGTCCACTCACCATTCCAATACTAGCAAGCGCTTCCCCACGAAATCCAAGAGTGTGGATTGAACTGAGGTCAGTCGCTGTCGCAAGTTTACTCGTCGCGTGGCGTGTTACTGCCAATTCTAATTCATCAGAGGGGATACCAGTACCGTCATCGATGACTGAAATGCGATCAAATCCACCTCTATCAATCTCAACCCGAATTCGAGTGGCCCCTGCATCAATGCTGTTCTCGACTAGTTCCTTGACTACTTGTGCGGGACGCTCAACGACTTCACCAGCTGCAATATGGCCAATTGTATCATCGTCCAATTGCTGGATGGGGCGACGGTTCTCTGTCGTCACGACCATGCTCATTCCTCCAACCACTCATGGGTACCCTGCAACATCCCACGCAACTCGTAAATGAGTTCCATCGCATCCCGGGGACTCAACATATCGGGGTCGATTTCGGCCAAGCGCTTCTCAACTTCAGAATCTTTCTCAACGATCCGTGATGGAGCATTTGGTTGGTTCCAACCACCGAACAGTGAGGATTGGCCCGTTTCTCTTGAGAGGGGAACACCACCTTCACCAGCACGAGCACCTTGGGCCTGAGATTCAAGGAATAACAACAAATCTCGTGCACGTTCGACGACAGGTGCAGGTAGACCCGCTAGTCCTGCGACTTGGACGCCATAGGAATCATCACATGGCCCCTCTGCAATCGTATGCAAGAATGCGATTTCACCACCTGAATCTGCAACTTGAACATGGATATTGGAAAGGCCAGGTACCTCTTCAGCGAGTCCAACCAATTGGTGATAATGGGTTGCGAAGAGTGTTCTACAACCAATTCTACGTGCGATGTCCTCGGTCACTGACCAAGCGATAGCCAAACCATCGAATGTCGATGTACCTCGACCAATTTCATCCAGCAATACCAAACTGTTTGGTGTCGCACGACGGAGGATATGAGCAACCTCAATCATCTCCATCATGAATGTTGAGCGGCCTCGGCGAAGGTCATCATGTGCCCCGACACGGGTGAACACTCGGTCGACCAAACCGATGCGTGCTTTGGTAGCTGGAACATAGGAACCTGCTTGAGCCAGAATGGTGACCAAGGCGCTGGTTCGGAGGTATGTCGATTTACCACCCATGTTCGGTCCGGTCAGTAGCAAGAATCGTCGCTTGGCATCGAATCGGATATCATTTGGAACAAATCGTCCATCGGCCTCAAGGACAGGGTGTCGGGCTCCAGATATATCGAGGCGATCAGTTTCTAGGATTTCCGGGCGACACCAAGAACGCTGACGTGCATGGTGAGCAAAGGATGCAAGAACATCGATGGTCGAGATTTTTCTAGCGATGGAAGATAGTGATGATGTGACCGCTTTGACTTCATCGCGAAGGGTACAGAAGAGTTTGAATTCAATCGCATTGGCTCGACTGTCGGCAGACAAGATGACTTCTTCCCATTCCTTGAGTTCAGGTGTAACATAGCGCTCGGCATTGGTCATTGTTTGGCGCCGTATCCAGTCTTCAGGGACTTTGTCGAGGTGAGTTTTGGTGACTTCAATGAAATATCCAAACTGTCGATTGTATCGGATCTTCAAACTAGGGATATCCAATTGTTCTCGTTGTGTGGTTTCCAATTCAGACAACCAGGTCGTGCCCTTACCAGCCTTGGTTCGAAGGTCATCCAATTTCTCATCGTATCCTTCTCGAAATAGACCACCGTCTCGGATTAGTGCCGGTTGTTCGGGCTGCAGTGCATCTTCAATTCTCTCTTTGAGTGGTCCGAGTTCGACCAACCCTTCTGCACATTCATTGAGCATGACATCATCGGATTCCTGTAGCAATGACTGCAGCGCTGGCATCCTTGAAAGGCAATCACATATCGCCAGTAAATCTCGGCCGTTGGCACGATTGTAGGCCAGCCGTGTCGACAATCGTTCTAAATCGCGCATAGCTTTGAGTGTGGTTCGAATTTCCCGTAACCGGCGATTCGCGTTGACCAAACTGCCCACAGCAGCATGTCGCTCTGCGATCTTTAGTGTATCCATTAGGGGCCGTAGAAGCCATTCTTTGAGCAGGCGGCGTCCCATCCAAGTCTGTGTCGCATCAATCGCTTGGAGCAGACTTCCATTCTTCTCGCCAGAGAGTGTTTGGACCAATTCGAGATTTCGAAGTGTGGTCTGATCGAGAAGCATGTGCGTTGTATCTGCACCCAAGTGAATTTCACGCAATGGAACAGCATCGACCAAATGAAGTTTCGACAGGTAAGCAGTGGCCAATCCTGCAGCCTCTATTGCCAAGGGTCGGCTATCGAGATCTAAACTTCCAAGGTCGCTCATCTCAAGCACATTTCGCAGGGCTTCTAAACGCCCCTTGCTCGGTAAATCGTGAATGCTAAGAACCAATCCATCGATATCCTGGAGGATGCTGAGAATGGTGTCATGCTTGGCATCTCGACTATGCATTACCAACTCACGAGGTCCCCAACGAAGCAATTCATCTCGCAATCGCTCAAATCGACCATTACCCTCAAATTCAGTTGATGAAGCACGTCCGCTTGATGGATCCATTACAGCAATTCCAAGGTGATCTCCCTTGAGTACAACTGCAGCCAACAAAGCACTCCCATCTTCGCCAATTAACTCCTCTTCATACAGCGAACCCGGGGTGTAAACACGTGTTACAACTCTTCGTAGAATTTTCTCCCCTGGTTGCATTTCTTCAGCTTGCTCACACAGTGTAACCTTGTATCCGGCACGCAACATTCGTTGCAGGTAACCTTCAACAGAATGCCAAGGAAAACCAGCCATTGGAACTGGATTTTCACTATTTTTATCGCGACTTGTCAGGGTGATGCCGAGAACTTCTGCAGCGGTAACAGCATCATCGTAGAACATCTCGTAGAAGTCACCCATTCGAAAAAATAGGATGGTGCCTGGGTGTTCGGCCTTAATCTCGGCATACTGGTCGAGCATGCTGGGTCCCTTGGCCATGGGCATGACCAGCGTTCGCCGTAGCCTATGAACCAAACGGCCGTTCACTACGTGAACGATTCATTGGGTGAGAAATTGACGAATGATTCAGAGGACATCGTGTTTTCGCAATAATGCATGCCCACCAAATCCAACGAAGGCAACAAATGTGAGAACCAGAATCAAATCACCCAGAAGCGATAAACTCCTGAGGAGCGAATGTTGTGCCGCCGGATCAATTGTCACACGAGTCGAACCATCCTCACTAAACATGACGATATTATCTCCTGAACTCGCAGCTGAAGTTAGGTCGGAAGGGGCTCCATCGGGGCAAATCACCAAGGTCGCTTTAGAGTCCCCAATTTCCATGTTCGAAAGGCCATTTTCCCCCTTGAACCAAAGCATCCCACCACTGTCAATTGCGATGCTACTTACACCTATAGAGCCGGCAATACGGTGGACATTTCGCTCCATCGTCACACCATATATTGCATCACCTCCGCCGACAATTGCAATGAATGAAGAATCGTCCATTGAAATAATAGTGTGGAATGGTGTTCCTGCTCCTCGGTGTAGCAATACCAATTGTGGTACACCACCTGATCCTCCGGCAGCATCGATTAGTACCTCAGACGATGCTTTGCCCAACGCCGGATTACTTCCCATTGTATCGTGGCCAATGATTAGCGCACCACCCAAAACAACCTCTACCTCATCCATCACGATGGATGAAATTGGATAAGATGTGCCATTGCTAACGCTCAATCCCGACCATGTGTGCACGGTTCGAGTACCGCCATTTTCAACGATGAGCCAACCATTATCGATGTCTCCATCCAGTGAAATAATGTCAGGTGGACTATCAGGCCAATTGAGAGATCGTGGAGCGATATTCGGTGAACCAGCACCCATGATTCCAATCCAACCATCTTCGCCTCCGGCAACCCATTGACTTTCAGTGCCCCCAATCGCAGTCACATTGCAACTGCAATCCAGTACAGACCATGTACCACCCGCATCCCTAATCATCAATTTCATACTGAGGCCATCTTCAACCAATGCCAAGGCTTGATCGCCATCTTCATCCCAGATGATGTCTACAATGGGGTCAGACAACCCTGTTTCTGAAACAGAAACACCAGGTAAAACCTGTGCTTGATTTATCCATGCAGCCCCAAGCAGAATGAAAATACCCAATGCACCCATCGCCACCCACGGTCGTTCACGAGGGGAATCGACGAAGGTAAACAGTCGCTCGATGATGTTGGCCACGGCATGCCTGTGTCCGAGGAAGTTGAATAACCTGTCCGCTGGATGGAGTGGAGGACCACCGTAGGTGGCCGGATGCATTCATATACGGGCTGTCGGTGGCCGTCGACCGAGGGAGTTGACATGGCACGTAAGCCCGCGAAGATGTACCGCCGACTGAAGGGTCAGGCGTATACCCGTCGCAAGTATACCGGTGGTGTACCGAACAACCGAATCATGCGCTTTCACATGGGAAATAGAAAGGCTGCTGAAGCAGATGAATTCCCTGTTATCATCAAGCTCACAGTGGATGAAAGTTGCCAAGTTCGCCATTCAGCTCTTGAGGCCGCCCGACAGGTTTCCAATGCAACCATTCGAAATGTAGCTGGTGAAGAAGGATATGCCCTTCGAGTCCACGTTTACCCCCACCATATTCTGCGCGAAAATAAGCAGGCAACTGGTGCGGGTGCAGATCGAGTGTCTCAGGGCATGCGCTGTGCTTTCGGAAAGAACGTTGGAACCGCAGCTCGCTGCAAGCATGGCACCACAATCATCTCAATCTCAACAGATGCGAAGAATTTCCTCACTGCAAAGGATGCACTCCGCAAGGCGAGTATGAAAATTCCAAGCCCTTGTTCAACCAAGGTTGTCAAGGGACTAGAACAACTCAAGGGTCTCGTCTGAGATATTGCCCGCTCAAAGTCTACTCTTGCTTTGTATGATTTTCGCTGTTTCAAGTCAGGCAACGTTTATCCTCCGCATTGTGGCTGTACTCCTTGAAGGAGAGACTTCAATATGGAAAATCAAAAATTAGATGACTACTTTGGTTACACAGAAGCCGGTAGTTCGTTAGAAGGAGAAATGAGAGCGGGACTGACAACGTTCCTGACGATGGCGTACATTTTGGTGGTTAACCCCAGTTTTCTGTCGCTTAGCTTCGCGCCAGGAGTGGGTATCCCATTCGATCAGGCGTTGTTTGCGACAGCGATGGCAGCATTTGTTGGTTGTACCATCATGGGCCTATGGGCCAATCAGCCCTATGCTCTTGCACCAGGAATGGGGCTGAATGCATACTTCGCATTCACCGTCGTCCTGGGTCAAGGTGTTGCATGGGAACTTGCACTAGCAGCTGTTCTTGTCGAAGGTGTACTGTTCCTAATCATCTCGTTGCCACAAATCGGTTGGCGAACTGAGATGATTAATTCAATCCCCAAGGATCTCAAGATCGCAACGATGGCAGGTATCGGAATGTTCCTCGCCATTATCGGTTTGCGTGAGATGGGTTGGATTATTGACAATGGCGCAACTCTGGTCGACCTCGGGGTATCCGGAACTTGGACACACCAATCAGGCGAACTTTGGGCCATGATTGGATTGTTAGCCATTGGCGTCATGATGGCGCGTGGAATGAAGGGGGCTATCATCTACGGTATTGCTGGAATTACCGCGATTGCGTGGATTCTGGGGGCAATGGACATGGCTGTTACTGACCCTTACAATGGTGTTGCAGCAGTCAGTGCACCTGCAATGGGTGATATTTTCTCCACTGATGGATTTGATACTGGCGCAGTAGGTGCATCACTAGGTGCACTTATGGATATCAATGGGGATACGATTGGAGCATTCTTATTGGTGATGATTACTTTCTTGTTTGTTGATATCTTTGATACAGCAGGTACCCTGTATGGTGTCGGCAAGATGGCGGGCAAGGTCGATGATGACGATAATATCGAGAATGCTGATGAAGCATTCATGTCAGACGCAGCTGCGACCATCGTTGGTGCACTTTGCGGCACCAGTACGACAACCACTTACATCGAATCCGCGGCTGGAATTGAAGAAGGTGGCAAGACGGGGCTCGTGGCAGTCGTCGTAGGCGTACTCATGCTCATGGGCATGTTCCTATCAGGGCTACTGCAAGCAATACCTGCATTCGCAGTTGCACCAGCACTAGTTGTTGTAGGTGCAATGATGATGCGTGGTGCTGCCGACATTGACTGGTCAGACAAGGAAATGGCGATACCTGCCTTCATCACCATGGTCATGATGCCATTCACCTATTCCATCGCAGATGGAATTGCATGGGGTATCATCGCATGGGTTCTGATGAAGGTTGGAATGGGCAAGATGGATCAAATTAACAAAGTCATGGGGACACTCTGTGTGCTCATGATCATGTTCTACCTTGGCCCTGGTGGCGAAACCACATTCGAGTGGCTCGTCAACATGATCTTCTGAACAAGATAACACACGGGAATTGCCCGGGTCCATCGAGGCCCGGGCACTACCCAATCTATAGTGCCAATTTACACCCGGTGTAGTAAATTACACCTGATGTCAAGATAAACATCGGCTTTTCGCGAAAACCGCTCAAACGCGCGTTTTAGGGAGAATGGTCATAGAACCATTCATAAGCAAACTGAAGCGGAACATGGCTAATCGCGCAAGTAGCGATAAAAAAAAGGTGAAATGAAATGGATATAGATATGAAAGCAATGAAGGCTGAAATCGGCGGGGCATTCGTGCTCATGTGGGTTGTCTTTGGATTGGGACTCGGATCTATCGAAGGCGCTGTCGCTCTGGCAGTTACTTGGATGGCATTCAGTGGTGCCCATCTTCTGCCAGTGGTTACTTGGTCGCACATCATGACCGGTGATCTGTCAGATACCGAAGGCAATTGGATGGCAAATGGTATGCGCTTGGTAGCACAAGTTATCGGCGCAGCTCTAGCCGTCGTGCTAATGACTGAAGCAGGTGCACTTGAAACCGGCTGGGCGCCCACGGATATGTGGATCCCCGACATCGCAGACAACCTCTGGGGTGTAGTGGGTACAATCTCCGCTGGTGCAATCTGGTGGCAGATACACACCCGATGCGATTCCGCATGGGCTAGTGCATTCGCTCTAATGGCGCTTGGCGGCATGATGACTCTATCTGGTGCAAACGAGATGGGTTCGTCCCTTGTCGGCGAACAACCACACTCGATATGAGACTCGAATTACTGAAGGATAGTGTCGTCAAAGCCCCGGTTGTCTGGAAAGAAGGCTATCCATACTTCGTACACCCTCTCTCAGATGGTGTGCCAAGGCAATCAGCAGAGTTGCTCAGTGCAGCTCGTGATTTGATTTCAGAGGGCGTGGACTGGGACTCTATCGACATCATTCTCGGCATTGAGGCCATGGGAATCCCATTGGCTGCAGCCCTGTGTATCTCCAGTGGTAAACCACTGGTCATCGGCCGTAAACGACAATATGGACTCCCTGGTGAAATTGCAATCGACCAATCGACTGGCTACTCAAAGGGTGAGATCTTCCTCAATGATATCGACGTAGGTGCACGTGTGCTGATTGTCGATGATGTTGTCAGTACAGGCGGTACACTGCATCCAATATTGAAGGCTGTTGAAGGAAGTGGAGCCACTGTTCAAGATTGTTGGATTGTCTTTGAGAAAGGCGATGGAATGAACAAGATTAGAGCCACAGGAAACTGGCCACTCAATAGCTTGGTTCGAATCGAGATGCAAGAAGATAAAATCGTCGTCCTCGAATGACTTCAACCCAAAGGGTGGATTCATCAAGGAGATGCCTGACGGGGTCACGAGGCAGTTACATGGATATGGACAAACACGATTTCGAACTCGATGAGTTGATCGAACGAATCAAGTCAAACGACAATCGGCTTGTCGCATTGCAAGTTCCTGAAGGATTGAAGATGCAAGCACTAGATATGATGGATGCTATAGAAGAAGATACTTCGGCTAAAATTATCCTTGCAGCAGACCCTTGTTATGGAGCCTGTGATCTGGTTCATGATAAGATGCAGCGCATGGGTGTAGAGTTGGTTGCACACATGGGCCACTCACAGATGAATATCGATTCGGGGATGCCAACGCAATTCATCAACGTCACTTACAACGGAGACCCGGCAATCGACCCGGTTTTACCAATTCTAGCACAACACCATGCTATTGCAGAACAGCGATTGGCGAATGCGCAATCAGAAGGGAATGTAACCGAAGCAGAAGCACAGGATCGCTTCCTAGACGCTGTAGGGCGTGTGGCCCCACTGACTGGAACCAAGTTGGGCTTGGTTGGGAGTATCCAACATTTACATCTTATTTTCGATTACAAGGAACGCCTTGAAGCTGCAGGATTTGAGGTTGAAGTTCCTGTAGGAGGTGCGCGTTTGACATTCCCTGGGCAAGTTCTTGGATGCAACTATTCGGGGGACCAAGATGATATTGGACACTATCTGTTCCTTGGTAGTGGGGATTTCCATCCCATCGGCTTGGTCTTGCATACCGGTAAGCCATTGGCCATGCTCGACCCATATTCGGGAGATGCAGAGGAGATGTCGTTTGGACGTATTGAACGAATTCTACGGCAGCGATTCGGCCTTATCATGGCTTGTGATAATGCGAAAACTTTTGGGATCCTCATTGGTGAAAAACCAGGACAAATGCGCCGTACACTCGCATTGAGGATGAAGAAAATGATTGAAAAACATGGAAAGAAGGGGTATGTGTTAGCCTTGGAACATGTCGGCCCCGAATTGATTGATTTCTACCCCGTGGATGCCTTTGTGAACACAGCGTGTCCACGAATTGCGATTGATGACTCGGTTCGCTATGCCAAACCACTGATCACACCGTTTGAACTCGAAGTGGCTCTCGGTGAGAAACAATGGGAAACTGGATATCAATTCGATGAAATCCCCTGAAGCCTCGCGTACCCGCGCGCATCATGTCATCGGGCATCTGCGTGCATGTGACATTCCATATCTTCAAGAACAGTCAACAGTGGGATACCTCGATGGCTGAATACCTGAATCGGATTGGCGCGGGCCTCATCTTGCTCAATGCAGAGCCACTTTCCTATGATTGGGTGCCTCCAAATGTCATCGGCCGTGAAGATGAACAGAAGGAACTCGCTGCGATGTTTGCAAGTATTGGTACACCTGGAATGTCATGTAGAGCGGTTATTACAGGCAACGTCGGCAGCGGTAAAACCCTCCTCAGCCGTGCCTTTGGAGAAGATTTGTCGCGCCATCTTGCCGGTGTGCGAAACATACAACATGTGCACGTCAATTGCCGCAACCATCCAACGACATCGCAAGTTCTGCAGCGAATCGCCAAGGCCCTGGATGATCGGCACCCTGATCGAGGGTTCTCTGCTTCAGAAGTTATCCAAGGTATCCGACGAAACCTCCGGACTCGAAATCAACACATGCTGCTCATTCTCGATGAAGTTGACGTGTTGCTTCGCAGAGAGAGTGGAGATTTACTTTACCAGCTTATGCGCATCGACGAAGGCCGGGATGAATCGGGTACATTGTCACTCATCCTCATCAGTCAAGAGCAGGTATTGGATCAACTTGAAGGGGCAATCATCTCTCGCTTTGGCCGCTCAAATCACTTGGCATTGAAACCCTATTCTGATTCACAATTGGCAGACATTGCTTCACAACGTGCAGCCTTGGCAACACGCACCGGTTCGGTAAGTGAGGAGATTCTTACTTTGATAGGGCAGGCATCCGCGGATACTGGCGATGCCCGCGTTGCCATCGAATTACTTGAAGCCGCAGTCATGCGCGCGGAGAAGGACGGGTTCCGTGAAGTAGAACCCAGACATGTACAGCGTGATGCTGCATCTCGAAGTCGAACGGTTGAACCGAGTGTGGTCGATGAACTAAACCAACACGAACAATTGATTCTGCTCGCCATTTGTCGTCGTCTTCGAAGAGATCCCGAGGTGACCTCAGGGGATGCTGAAAAATTATACCATGTTGTTTGTGAAGAATACGATGTCAAGCCGCGTGGACACACAACATTCTGGAAGTATCTGAAAACTCTGGAATCGCGTAGCCTGATGGAATCGCGTACAGGTACGGCAAGTGCCGGCAGAGGACGGACACAGCATATCACTATGCCTCAAAGTTTGCCGGGACAACTAGAAAACCGCCTTGAGCATGCCCTAAACCTATGATTTTGTTCGAAGTGTTGTATCCACCTACGGTGGAATAGGCCGAACCGCTCTTATAGGGGGCGTCTGTCGCCGAATCGCACGAGGATTGAGCATGGCTGAACAAGTTTTCAAAGCGGTTGTCAACGACACCGACCCTTCTAGTGGAGGAAAAGCATACGCTGTCGACATTGGCGGTTCAAACTACAACCATTTCCTAGGGAAAAAAATCGGTGACTCAGTCGACGGAATATTCGTCGGTGATGGCGATGTTAGTCTGGGCGGTTTCAAGTTACAAATTACAGGCGGCTCGGACCTAACAGGTACGCCAATGCGTTCCGACCTCGCTGGTGGTGGCCGCAAGAAGGTCCTCGTATCCCCCTCAACCGGCTTCAAGGGTCACAAGATTGTGAAGAAGAATGGTGGACGTTATCGCTACACCTACGATGGTCTACGAAAACGCCGGGCCTTCCGTGGTAATGTCATCTCCTCGGACACACGCCAGATCAACCTCAAGGTTGTCGAGAGTGGAAACAAGTCACTCTCCGACATCTTCTCTGCCGGCAGCAGCGATGATGCTGGCGAGGCTGACAGTGCGGAGTGAACAGGTGACTCCAAATGGCCAAGAAGCGTGAGCTCCCCGGCCAACCAAAGGTAAACATCGGGCTTGTTGGGCACGTTGATCACGGCAAGACTACGCTGACTCAAGCCCTTTCGGGCATTTGGACTGATACGCATTCCGAAGAGAGGAAGCGTGGAATTAGCATCAAACTCGGTTATGCGGACACGGCATTCTACCGAACCAAAGGTGGTGAAACCTATGCCATGGGGAAGCGACCAGATGGTGGTGATGATATCGACAAGGAATTACTTCGTGTGGTTTCCTTTGTCGATGCACCAGGTCACGAGACACTGATGGCTGTCATGATTTCAGGTTCATCCATCATGGATGGAGCACTTCTCTTGATTGCGGCTAACGAAGAATGCCCACAGCCACAGACACGCGAACACCTGATGGCGTTGGAAATTGCTGGAATTGAAAATATTGTCGTCGTTCAAAACAAGGTTGACTTGGTCAGTCGGGAACGTGCAGTGGAATCTCATGCTGAAATCAAATCCTTCTTGGATGGTACAATTGCTGAAAATGCACCAGTTATTCCAGTCAGTGCACATCATGATGTCAATCTAGATATTCTCATCGATGCTATAGAAGCTACAATTCCAACACCGGATCTCCGCGAGAAGGAAAATGGATTGATGTATGTCGCCCGCTCCTTTGACGTCAACCGCCCTGGAACCCGGCCTGCAAAGTTGAAGGGGGGGATCATTGGAGGTTCAGTAGTCTCTGGGAAATTCAAGAAAGGGGATGATATTGTCATCGCACCCGGTAGAAAAATTTCTGAAGGAAACAAAGCAAGATGGGAACCTATTGAAACAAAAATTTCCAGTGTCCAAAGTGGAGGTTTAGATCTTGATTCGGTTCATGCAGGTGGGTTGTGTGGCGTGGCGACACCTCTGGATCCATTTCATACAAAATCTGACAACTTGTCTGGTCAGGTAATGGCTAGAGCTGGTGAATTACCACCAGTTTGGGAATCGCTCGATGTATCACTCAATTTACTCAAGGAAATGGTGGCAAGCGGTGAGGGGGATGCTGAGAAAGTTCGACCCCTTCAACCCGGGGAGATGCTCATGCTAAATTCAGCAACCGCAACCAGTGTAGGTGTGGTCTCTGCAGTCAAAGGTAAGGATGCGACTCTGAACTTACGCCTTCCTATCTGTGCTCTTACAGGAAGTAGAATCACACTATCCCGCCGCGTTGGCAGTCGGTGGCGTTTGATTGGACACGGCGTCATTGCGGGGTGAGGGCTTGACGGGCGTGCTCGTCGATGCTTGTGGCTGGGTAGCTGTTGTTGATGCTCGAATCAATATTGATTTGGCACTTGAAACCCAGGTTGGTCCGGTCGAACTCAAAATCACTGATGCGGTTTTGAGTGAATTAGCTCGATTGGCAGAACGTGAATCTCGCGCCTTACTCCTCGATTTGCTACAAGAACGTGCAGAAATCGTTTCGGGTGAAGGTGACCATACCGATGATGAGCTTCTCAATTTGTCTATAACACAGAATTGGCCGGTTTTGACCGTGGACAAGATGCTCAAAGCACGCCTTCACGAAGCAAATGCCTCCGTCATTGAAGTTCATGGGTCGAAAGGGTTACGATTGATTGAGTAGCAGAACTCGACGGATTCACCAATGACATTTGGGGTCGGAAAATTTAGTCAAGAGGGTGCGGAATGGGGATCCCATTCTTGTCAGCCATATTCAATGTCCATCGAAGTGTTTTGATGACACCACGTAGGGCTGTAATATTTCGAATGGCCTCTGCATTTGATTTACGATCCATCTTGGCACTCTTGAAGTGACGTTCCCACAATACCCTACGCTCCTCTGCTTCGTGCAGCATATCGCGTAGTTCTTCTACGTCCCTAGGCTCGCCGGGTTCGGTACTCATATTCGGCCGCGGTCAAACCACCCTTTTTGAAACTGGCGTTTGCTTGTACTGCATAAACTCAGGGTAATGTGAACATTTCATCGTCGCCGTGTCCATCCATCAAACCGATTTTGACAGCGCAATCAATCCAAGCATGTGCATAGTTAATCGCACCGAAAGCACGAACTAAATCTCCTTTCTCAGCAAACCATTTTGCATCGGATGTGTAGGAATCTGCCATTTCCATCATGGTCTCCAAATGCTTTCCTCCATCAGAATTAGGAGGGCATAGTGGTGTGGCTTTTTCTCGCGCTGCTGCTGTGAGGGCGATGTATCGTTCCATCAGCTCAGAAGTAACTTCGATGTGGGATTCAGACATCGTCACCCTCCCGATGAGAAATCAAACGCCGAACATCTTCTGCGCGACCTAGTGATTCGTACAATTCAATGGCGCGACTAAGCATACCAGAGTCTTCTGCATCTCGGGCCGCTTCGAAAATCACTTGACGTTGTTCCCAATCGAGCCGTCGCATTTCACCTGATGCAATTTCTTCAAACAACAGTCGTCTACGGCTCACCAAATGAGGGCCTATCCACATTCGAACAAGGCCATCACGAGTGGCGGTAAGCATTCGATCTACGAGATTTGAGGATATGATGTCGCCAGCAGGTCTACGTTCAAAATTATCTTCAGGAGGGAGGCGAATCAAATCACCTGCTACGTCTAGAGCCCACCAGCCTTCACCGGTCCAAACTGCATCCAAGGGCACAATACCATCACCGGGAATGCGGTCAATGCGATCCCATCCGAACGGATTTGGCACCCCTTCCTGCAAACTACCATCGGCCTGTTGAACCAACACACGCCCACTGTGTAATCTAGAGACCCAAGACCACCGAGTTGTTTCAATTCGGCGTTGAGCATCATCGCCACCCAACCGTAAAGCCCTCAGGCAACCATCGTCATCTTGAGCAAGTAAGATTTCGCGATCAATCCAACCAACCATCTTCTGCAGTGGACCGGGGCGAAGTCGTCGAATTCCACGGCCTCGACGATTGAACAGATGTATGTGGTCTCCACGATCTGAAAGCAACCACCCCCCACCGGGTCGACGGACTACATCACGGAACCCCCCTGCGACCGCTCGGCCTTCACCAATCAATTCCCCTGTAGCTAAATCCAGCAAGAAGAATGCGGTACCAGCTAGAACAGCTACATTCGTACCATCGTGCTCTAATCTATAAACATCAAATGAAAACTCGCGACGCCATAAGAAATCACCATCTGCATTCAATCTGCGAACAATAGTTCCTGCTGCAATCAGACAATCGTCCCCAAGGCATGCGAGTGCGCCTACACGACCTTCGACTTGGTGACTCCAAGCGATTTCCCAGCGTTCTTCAGTCATGTTTAGGCCTCCATGGGGTCATCGGAGAAATGCGCCTTTGCTTGATCGGAAATACGAAACAAACGGGTTCGGCCTTTTTTCCGCACAGACAGAATTCCAGCCTTGTGCAGACCATTGAAAATTTGTGATAACCGTGGACGCCCCACTGCAAGATAGGCTTGTAGTGCGGTATCGGATGGAGATACCTCTCTTGCGATTGATGCCTCTACGATGGAAATTTCAGAATCGCTGAGTGAAGATACCTTCTCAAAGTCCAAAGGCAAAGTTGAGCCAATGGGTTTTGGTTTGTCCTTACGGAGATTTACACCAATGGATTTGGCTGCCATGGGGTCCATGACTGGAGCCGGTTCGGGTTCTGGGAGTGAATCAGTAACCCAGTAGGTTGTTTCCTCTGATTCTATTTCAGGTTCTTCAACAGCAAAATGCATGGTTGTGTCAGGTTTTGCCTCCATCGGGCCACTGGCTTTAGGTCGAAGGGCATTGTCAAGACCAATTTCCACTTTCGCCGAACGTTGACGGTCTGTAAGCCCACCAAATGCGCGCATAGAGGCCGGGGGTTCGGTTCCTGGTTCCATCTGAAGGATAGCACCACCTAGTGCTTGTGACATATCCGGTTCATCTGTTTCTTCGATCTCTAATGATCGTAATTCAAACTCTGATGGTGAATCTTCAACATCTCCGGTTGGTTCATCGGTGGGCTCCTCAGGAAACTCTTCTTCTGATTCAGGTTCCATCTCAGGTATGTCCCAATGGAAATCAATCTCTGGCTCTAGTTCCGGTTCAAGCACAGGTGCCCCTAGAATGTCCTCTGATTCTTTTTCATCAACCAACGATTCGAGTGGCTCAACTTGAGGCGCCATGCGAGTCTTCGCATCATTGGGCTCTAAGTCCATCGACTGAATCATTTCCTGTTTACGCGAGAATGCTGTCGATGCACCCCTCTCAGAATCGATCAAATCGCGGAAATGTCGGACCACTTGGGTGGCGCGTCCCCCTGTATGCGCGATGGCATCTTCAATCAACGATTGAGGAGGCTTCCATCCTTCATTGCTCACTTGACTGATTCGTTTATCGATGAGGGAACGAATATCTGCAGCATCGAAATCGTCCAATGGTTCCGTGATATCGTACTCATTTTGTAAATCGTCCGACCAAGCAGCCAATTGTGCAGGTGTAAGGGCAACGATGACCAAAGCGCGCAAACGGCGTAAAACAGGGGTTAAACGCTCAAACAATTGTGCTAAATCAGCTCCACCCACGCCAGGGAAATCGAATGTGATTAGAGGTAAATCTCCACTTTTTCCTTTCAGAGATTTTACCATTTCCTCAACCAATGTATTTGTCGATGGAGGTACCTCATACCCGGCAATCAGGCAATACATTTCATGCAGGAAAGTTTTGCTAGGGTTTCCTTCTGGATAATAGGTAAAAGGATAGAATGTGGATGAAAGATTACTGAGGGCCTGTAAAATCGATGTTCGGCCCGATCCACGTTCCCCGAGTAAGACCATCTGGCGAGGGCTTCCAAAACGCAGATGGTGGCTTAAATTCGACATTAGTTCGCTTCGGGCGACAAGCAATGTGTAATCGCTAGCTTCGATGGGGCGTGATGAAAAGGGGTTTGCACGCATGTGGGGTAGGTGCAAGGCATTCGTGACACTATTCGACATCTGGGTCAGCGAACTTTACTTGGGTTTAACAAGTTAACGCGAGCTTAACACACTCAGAATTCGATTTGGAAGCGTTGAAGGGTATACCGAATGGCATTCTTGGCCGGTATTGTTCTTTTTATACACCTTTATTATATCACATTAACGCTTCGTTAACGCTTTGTTAACGCGTGTAAAGCGTTAGTAACGCTTTGTTAACGCTTCGCACCCAACCTACACTATCAGATTCTACCAAAACCAGGGGGGTTTGGAACATACCTACGCGCAACCCTTTAGGACATCGAATGGAAGGAGTGTAACGAGGATTGCGTATGCCTGTTGAGAACAGTCGCCTGAAGGGATTTTACAAATTGAGCGTTAAGGAACGTAGAGAGAAGGTTGCAGAATTAGCCGGCTTGGAACAAGAGGCCATAGATGCACTTGCTGCAACAGGTGAACTTTCAGAGGCTGCTGCCGATCGAATTATCGAGAATGTTATCGGTACGTTATCCCTACCCGTCGGTGTTGCGACCAATTTCATCATCGATGGAGAGCACTACATCGTGCCTTTTGCCCTCGAGGAACCCTCTGTTGTGGCTGCGGCCAGCAATATGGCCAAGCGTTGTCATGCAAAAGGTGGCTTTGTTTCCAATAATACAGAACCAATCATGATTGGGCAGATTCAGGTTGTCGGATGTGAGGATGCTTTTAACGCAAAAGAGGCCATATTGGATGCAAAAGACAGCCTGATTGAGGCTTGTAACGAAGTCGACCCAATTCTTGTCAAATTTGGCGGTGGTTGTAGAGACCTTGAGGTAAGAGTCATCGACACTCAATCTGGACCAATGGTGATTGTACACATTCTGGTTGATTGTCGTGATGCAATGGGGGCCAATGCGGTCAACACCATGGCGGAAACGATTGCCTCCCGAATTGAAGCAATTTCAGGGGGCACCGTTATTCTCCGCATCATTAGTAATTTGGCAATCCACCGCTTGGCCCGAGTTAGTGCTACATTTACCCCTGAAGAGATGTCTAATGCAGGTGATGTGGTACAAGGAGCAGAAGTTATCGAAGGGATACTGCAAGCATACCATTTTGCTGC
Source organism: Candidatus Poseidoniales archaeon (assembly GCA_028821815.1). Lineage (GTDB taxonomy): Archaea > Thermoplasmatota > Poseidoniia > Poseidoniales > Thalassarchaeaceae > MGIIb-P. The sequence continues at coordinate 17,577 of JAPKEY010000012.1, forward strand.
TGCTGACCCATTCCGTGCAACAACACACAACAAAGGCATCATGAATGCCATATCACCGATTGGCGTGGCTTGTGGACAGGATTGGCGTGCAATCGAATCTGGAGCACATTCCTATGCATCCTATGAGCGAACATATGGATCCCTGACCCATTGGGAAAAGGATGGGGATGGAAATTTGGTTGGTTCAATTGAATTGCCCATGCCTGTCGGGCTGGTGGGTGGAGCCGTGCGTGTTCACCCGGTGGCAAAGGCGAATGTAGCCATCATGGGTGCTCGAACCGCTGATGATTTGGCCAAAGTGATGGCTGCAGCCGGATTAGCACAGAATCTAGGGGCTTTGCGCGCACTTGCTACGGTTGGCATCCAAGCTGGTCACATGAAACTACACGCGCGAAATATGGCTGTTACTGCAGGAGCTGAAGATCACGAAGTCGACGTGGTGGTTGATATGATTCGTTCCAGTGGCGAGAGAATTACCGCAACTGCAATCGAAAGTGCATTGAAAATGCTAAGGGATGAGTAGTCACTCTTCTTCATCGGCGATGATTTCAGCACTTGATTCGTCCCAATCTTCGCCGACTGGAACCTCAGGCGCATCCTGAATCTCACCATCACCATCGCCAAGGCTTGCTGCCAATTCGGCACCGTCCATACCCATGTTTGCAGCATGTTCACGAAACCACTTGCGGACTTTCTTTGATTCTGAAAATGGACAACCAAACATCTCTGCAAAGCGACGAGTTGTTGTCAAGCGCCTTGAGAGGCCATCGCGTCGGCGGTCGATCAACCCCAGGTGGGCAAGATCACGTACGTGTTCATAG
>JAPKEY010000148.1 GCA_028821815.1 Candidatus Poseidoniales archaeon
ATGGTGGTCTTGCTCAATCATCAGTGCCGTGCAACGATTGAGGCGGGCCCGAACGTGGTTTGGGTCCTCTGCCAATACGCTATCAAAGAGGCGCTTTGCCTCAATCATATCACCACGTCTTGCTGATACAACACCTTTGACATAATCGATGACTAGGGAATCTCGCTCCAGTACATGTGCTTCTGCAATCAAGCGTGACGCAGCCTCTACATCGTTGCCATCGAGGGCAAGTAGGGCTTCTTCTGCTGCAATCAATGGCTCATCAGGCAGAAGCCTTCGTGCGCGCGCCAGAGAAATTTGTGCTTCCGAATAATCTTGGAGCATCCTCTGAATTCGTGCTTTGCCCAACCATCCAACACCGCTCTCTCGATCGGCCTCGAGAGCTGCTTCGAATGCCAAATCTGCTTCAGAAAGCAATTCTCGATCCCGCTCGCCGGTTCCATCGCGATAACGGTCTGCTTCGGCTAGAATCAAACGGCCTTTCTGTATATGCAAAGCGGGGCCGGCCCATGCACCAACTGGAGCCTCGGCTAGAATTTTAAATGCGGCTTCCGGATTGCCGGCCTGGTGTTGAAGTAGAACAAGTTGAGCACGTATTTCTGCATTTGCTGGTTCTTTGGATAGGGCTTCAGATAATGATGCGTGTGCATCTTCGGTTCGGCCTAGGCTTTCGAGTAATTCGGCTTTGAGCAAGTCTTGTGGTTCACCTAAGGCGACTGCGTGAATTGCAGCTTTCAATGCCTCTTCCATGTGCCCTGGTTCATTCTTCAACAATTGGGCACGTACCGCCCATGCAGAACCTGATTGGCGATCTAATGCGATAGCTTCGTCAACTGCCGTAATTCCAAGCCCTCGTTCGTTTCTTTCAAGATGAAGTTCAGCCTTGCGAAGCCAATCATCACCATTGGGGTCACTGGCAAGAGCGGCCTCGATTGATTCGAGGGCCACATCTGTATCTCCAGCTCTAGCAGCTAAACTAGCCATCATTGATTTGTCTTCAGCCGTTTCAATTCCCATCGCCTCAAGACGGCGGAGGTCCTTCTCGGCACCGTCATCGCCAAGTTTGGTCAACAACCGGGCATGCTCGCGCAAGAGGAATGCGTCGTCAGGATTGATCTCAAGAAGGCTATCGAGGTGGTTTCTCAGATTCTCATCATCACCTGATTCTCGAGTAAGACGGCAGAGACTGCGGAGGGTTGCTGGTTGTCCTGGGGCGATAGCTGCCGCAGCAGTGTAACAAGCGAGGGCCCATTCACGATCTCCTGCAAGGAACGAAATTTCTCCTAGCCGGCGAGTTTCCATCTCGGATAATTTAAGCTCATCTACCGTCAATTCAAGCTGGTCCAGTGTTTGTAAAACACGTGTGACAAGAGTGAGTAATCCTGCGTCTGCTGGTTTTGAATTCTCAATATCTCCATCTCCATCACGAGTTGCAAGCAATCCCTTAACGGCAGAAAATGTACTGGATGCAGCGGCAATAGCTTCGTCTGATTCACCTGCACCAGAAAGTGTAGATTGCAAACGATCGATTGTGCGATGTGCATCAACAATCCCTGCCAAGCCGGGGTGGGCTCTCTGCAGCGCCAATGCACCATCTGCAAGTTCTTCTGTTCGTGCGTTTAAACTGGCCAAAGTGTGACTGGTTTCTGCATGTGCAGTTTCCAAATCTTCGCGCAGTTTTCTCAAACTAATTTCTGCTTGTACGAGCCACCAAATTACTGCACTGGTGGCCGCAGCAAAGAATAGCGTTAATCCAATTGTGATAGGGTCCATATTGACCGGAGTGAACTTCCGCGCCTTTTGAGTAGTTCGCACCCCTTAAGGGGTGGTAGGCTGTTTTTGTGAGGATATTTCAATCGCCGTTTAGGCTGAGGTTGAATAGCCGTAAGCCACCTCGATACATTGAGGCGACCTTTGTGGCAGATGGTGGTAAGCGGTTCAAATCACGCATTACTGCGTTACGTCAGCGTGGATTCGATGTTGAATTACCCACTGGTGATTTGGCAAGTGCTGAGATGTTGCGCTTAGAACAACAAGCAGATCGTGCAGCAGAAATTCGCGCAAAGGTACTCGATTTACCTGAACACCGTGATGATGATCGTCGAAGGTTACTGGCTCAACTCGCAAATCCAATGGAAGCGGGCGCGGTTGAAATCGAACTCAGTGGTTTACTCAGGCGACATCGCCCATGGGTGATTATTGCAGAACGTTCACGTTTGAAATGGTCTGATGAGGGGCGGACTGTTGAGTTGTCGCGTATCCTTGAAAGATTAGATGCGGTCGATGATGCAATTGTTTTAGGTTCACCCCGAATCTTGTCGATGATTGAAGACGTTAATCCTTCTCGAGATATTGAGCCGATTCTAACTGAAATTGAACGGCGACAAGAACGGCGCTTTGTAGCATTAAACGGCATGATCGAGATGCTCAAAGAAAGGGGGTGGAATGTCAGTGGAATTCAATCGGGGCCCATACATGAACAATTTACCGAAGCGGAAAGAATTCATGCACTCGATGGGCAATTGACACAATGTCAACGTCGAATTGAGAATGAAATTCGTCCGTTTGGTCACAATATTGCTGAACGGCTTTGGGGCGCAGTCACAATGGCGCAAAAAGAGGTTAGCGCAGAAGCTGTCGCACTGGTGACGGTGGAAATCGACGGGGTTGCAAATGAGTTGGCGCGAAGGCATGCCCACGTCGAATCTCGAATTTCTGGGTGGCAAGCTGAAGGGTTTGAAGTGCCTGCAAAATTACCACTTCTGGCCATTGAAATGATTGCTTGGGAAGAAAGATTACCAGGTATTGCAGAACAAATCGAAGGAACACACAGCATCTGGACACAGATGGAAACACACCTTGCACAATGGCCAGAATACCGTCGATTGGCGGAACGGACTCGTGGACATCTGGATGCGATTCAAGCATTAGATGTACTGCTACAAGGACTGACGGCCAAAACCGAAGGGGCTCGAGCGACTTGTGTTTCTCGAATGGAGACTTGGTCAACGCATGGAATTGACACGTCAACTTGGTCTTCATTAATCGACAGTGAACCACGTGCGATTCTTGAAGAGATTGATGCTCATCAACCATTCATCGATGTAGTCATCCCTCTCATCGAAGGTTTACAATCAATGGATGTATCAATCAATGGTGGCCCAGAAGTTGAAAAATGGTTACATCAATTGCGAAGTGCATCAGCTGGAATGGATGTCGTAGAGAATGCCGGAGATTGGATTGAATTGGCATCCAATCGTAGAATTCGACATCGTAATTTTTTGGACCGGGCCCGTGCTGATCTTGCCACTCTGTGGCCAGGTGATCTAGATTCACTATCTCTAAATTTGGAAAGTTACGAAGCGACTGTTTCGAGTTTAGAAAGTGGTGAAGATTTGCCCCTTTCACTCAATATCCAAGCGGTTCCTGATGAAATTGATGAACGGCTAGGTCATGTGATGCAAGGTCTCGAATTGGAACTTGATGATTGGCGCCACCTTGGATGGTCTGTCAAAGGTTTACACGAATTACTTGCCAAGGACCCTGTTCGATTGGGATTGGATTTACCTGAAATTCGAGCAGCAATGAGGGCACACGATGCACGGTTGGCGCGGTTGGAGCCGTTACCTTGGGCGTTAGATGTTGCCTTGGCCGAACGTGTACTTTCGGATTTGATGAGACCTGATCGATTGGTTTCTATCGATAATGAATATCAAGATTTTATGCTTACATTGGCCAATGCCGAGGGAATAGGTGATTCTGAATTTGAATTCAAACCATTCAGACCACAGGTGCCAATGGCTAGAATTGAAGCACGACGATCGGTTTTAATGCCGGTCGCTGAAGTGAAAGAATTAGAAATGGAACGTCCCGCCGAAGAAATTGATGTCGTCGTTGATGAAATTGTTGAAGAAAACGAACCCGTAGAAAATGATTCAACTACTGACAATATCGTCAAAGAAGTGGTTATTTCTGAAACTGATCACCAGAGTATTAGGAAATTGTTCGGACTCTCTGAAGATGACCCTGTGCTGAGTGGATTGCTTACTCCGCCATTAG
>JAPKEY010000013.1 GCA_028821815.1 Candidatus Poseidoniales archaeon
CATCTCGACACCATTGATATCAGGCAATCGGAGTTGGTGAACCTTGGCGCGTTGACGAGAGACCCATGTCAGTGACAGAGCGAACAAACTGACCATCAACATCAATCCTGAATTCAACTGTCCATTCATCCAAGCTATCCAACATGCTGCGAAGGTGGTGACAGCAATAAATGAGAGAACGATAATTGGACGGTGGTGAATATCTCCAACCAATAAATCTAGATTATCGGAATTGTATTGTGTACCAGACTTTCGACGACGTTTACGTTGCTTATCGATTAACTCATACAATTCTGCATCAGCCATCTTCATGCCTCCGCGAGAGATAGCCTGGGATAGTGATTTTGCCAGAACTCCAGTCGTATCATCCGTGGCTTTGGCGGCCAATTCTTCATCCGCAAAGTGAAACAATTTCCCACCCTGAGAAATATCGAGAGGCTTCTGTTCCCCTCCAAGAACAGTCATTGCGGATGTTGCTGATGTTCCTTCAGCAAGCAATTTTGGTTCGGGATTTGAAAACTCGGTCAATTGGCCTTTTTCAAGCGCACTAGCCAATGCTTGACGATGTTGGAGTTCAGCCAATCTCGCATCTCGTTTTCCAACCTGCTTGAGTTCCATTCTCAACTCACCAGTTGCTGCCAGGTAGAGAGCTGACCCTACGAATACGGCGATTGCAAGGAATGATTGTATTGCGGGAATTTCTTCCGCATAAGCAGCCCAAATCTGGATACTCAACAAACAAACAACTGCGATTGCAGGGGGTAGTAATTTCTCCAACGTGCGAGCCTTGGGGAGGTAGATTGCAAGGAGGCTACTAGTGGCGGCAAGCATCACAAAACCAGTTTGTATCCGATCTAGTGGCTCAGGGTCAATCAGTGGAAAAGGACGGCTATGATCCAAGCCAAACAATACGATTTGTAGTGTCAACAACCCCATCGTCAAACTCAGTAATTGCGAAGATGGGCCATCTTCTCCCCTTGTTAGGAGGATGGCAACAGAGGCGCCGGTAAGCAAAATCATCCAGAATGCATCCACACCAAAATTCCATTGCAGTACTGCAAATGTTAATGCGAGACAGAAGAGTATTGTGCGGGGATTTCCTTGGTGTTTACCTTGAGCCTCTGCGACAACGTGAACCGTGACTAGCGTTGCAACACCCAGTAGTGTATACCAACCAATCTCGTCTCGACCATCGACGAACATCAACCAAACAGCCAAACCAGATATGAGGCCAATATTCCACAATCGCATCAAGCCTGAATCTCGTAGACGTGAACTCAATTCAGTTGCGCCAATTAATTTGCCTGCTAGGTTAACTCCAGTGTCTCCCAACTTTAGGTTGATTGGATATTGAATCAGAGCTGCAATTGTGAGATACAAGGCCACGTATTTTGGTTCAAGAACAATCAACAAATCAATATCGACGTCTCTGGCTTCGGAGAATGATTCCAAAGAAGAAGTCCACAATGCATGGACGAACATCCACAACCACGGTGCAAGAACCGTTGCGCCAGCGATACTGGGGGATACTCGCTTCAGTGCTAGCGCACCTGTGGCCAGATGAACCACTGTTAGGCCGATGAGGAGATACAATCCCTCATCACCGCCCTTTGATACTGCCTCTGCGGGGATGAGGATTGTCAATAACAGGATTAGAACTAGGCTACCTAACCACAGTACACGATCGGTGACATTGGACTGATGCTGAAGGAGCATCGCGACTGTTACAATGGCTGAGAGTACCGCGAAAGCTTCGTATCCAGATACAGGAATGGTTCCGACGATATCTAATTCGAGACCAACAAGAACAATCAACAAAACTGGTAACGATGTGAGTAACGGTTTCAAAACTTCCATCGCATCAACGCCCCGGACTACGAGATAGGAACCACCGTATACGCCGAGTAAGGACACTAAAATACCCAGTGAGTACCCAGTTGCATCGCGGCCACTAGCCAGTAGAAGTAGGGCTCCAATCATGCCGAGGCCAACAGAAACACCCCACAAACCAGGTTTGCCGAGGCCGGTGATTGAGATACCCTTGCTGAACCAGTTATCCGCGCGCGAGAAGCGAGCAGCCATCGAGCCGTTGATGCAGGTAACTGCCAAAGCGAGAAGAAACAGAGGCATTGGATCAGTCAGTGGTAGAATTTCCAACGCGCCGATTTCCAGCGATTCGGATTGAACTGCGTGGAGGCCAATCCAAAGGTGACTAGCGGCTATTCCAAGCGAGGCCAAATTTCCACTCTGGCGGTGGTAGGCCAATCCGTGTAGAAGCAGAGTCGCAAGCATAATCATGACTGCTACGCCCAACTCTCCACTGATGGACCCTGCTGCTGAAGCTAGTGCTAGAGAGACTAGGGTGGCTTGAGCCATGATGGCGTCGTGCTTGTGACGATAACCAACTAGGATGTTGACGCCCACTAAGGCGATTAACGAACCACCTAGTTGTTGTGTGTCAATCCAACCCCAGTGATGGGCATCTATTGCGAGACCATAGAGAAGTTTCATCGAAATGATGACCCATGTGACTCCAAGAATATGCATACCCTTGTCTGGAACCCAGCGTTCTCCAAGGATGAATCCCAATGTCGCCAGGCCAATCAGGCCGGCGGTTGCAAGCATTGGGTCAAGAGCAGTGGCGACAAGCCAGCCAATCAGACTGTAGACAACAATCATTGTGACCATCAAGGCCCAATGCAAACGTCGCTCACCCTCAACTGCGATTTCAGTAATTGTGTCCAATTCTGGAGTTTCATAAACGGTACCATCGGGGAGAATATCGCCTGATTTCGGTCCAGATTGTTGATCAAAAACCTCGAATATCTCACCTATTGCCTCATCTGAAACCTCGACTTTACTTTGTTCATAATTCATATCAGAGCCAGCAGTTGCATCAGTAGGTGAGCCACCAGAAAGGGCTGGGCGCTTTGCAGTGGCCAAATCATCAGATGTCATGAAGGCACCAAGGTCGATGCCACCCCCCATCTGAAATGTTCGAGAATCAATGATTCTGTCCTCTGAAGGGGATTCAGTGTCTTCATCCTCATCCTCCGCCATGCTACCATGCAGTAGATGCGTCGCATAAGCGTCCCCCCACTATGGAATCTGATTTGATGCGTTTGAATACGGCCTCGCGGGGACCGAATTAGTAGTGTGTTTAGCCGAAATGCACTATAAGGGTCCAGCGTGGCGCGCTCGATATGGCCCTCTCGGTCATCGGTTGTGCGGGCCACCAAGGTGACCATGATATTGACAATCATGGACTCACCCCCAATGGCCTAGTTCATTGGAATTTAGAATGGCAAGCACTGTACGATGCAGCCCTACGAAAAGGTGAGGGAAATCTTACCGCACACGGTGTGTTAATGGCTGAAACAGGAGAAAGAACTGGCCGGTCACCTAATGACAAATTCGTGGTTAAGATTGGTGATGGAAACAACCCTCTGACAAATGACATTTGGTGGGGCGATATTAACGTTCCAACCACTCCAGAAATTTATCAAAGATTGAGTACTAAAGTTCGAGATTACCTATCAAACCGTGACGAACTCTTCGTACAAGATTTGCACTGTGGCGCTGATGCTGATGAGCGGTTGGCGATTCGTGTTGTAACTGAAAATGCATGGCATTCGGCCTTTGCCCGCAATATGTTTCTCAGACCCCCCCTTGAGGAAATTGCAGCCCATGTTCCTGAATTTACCATTCTTCATGCACCACATTTTCACGCGGATCCTGAAATTGATGGAACCAATTCACATGTCTTCGTGATGATTTCTTTTGAGGAAAGGACGGTGATTATTGGCGGGACTTGTTATGCCGGCGAAATCAAGAAATCGATTTTCTCGATCATGAATCATTTACTTCCCGGAAGAGGGCACTTGCCTATGCATTGTTCCTCCAATACAACCGGTGACAATACCGCTGTATTCTTTGGATTATCTGGAACAGGAAAAACAACCTTGTCAGCAGATCCAAATCGAGCGCTGGTTGGTGATGATGAGCATGGTTGGTCGGCAAAAGGTGTTTTCAATTTCGAAGGAGGTTGTTATGCCAAACTAATCGATCTTTCAGAAGAGGAGGAACCTGCTATCTTTGCAACGACGAGGATGCCAGGTTCGATTTTGGAAAACATTGTAATTGATGGTGAAGGAGTTCCCGATTTTACCGATGATACATTGACAGCAAATACTAGGGGGTCCTACCCGATTGAATTCATTGAGAATCGGACAGAGGATTCAATGGCAGGACACCCACAAAATGTGGTTTTCCTGACATGTGACGCTTTCGGAGTGTTGCCTCCAATCAGTCGATTGAACCCTGCGCAGGCCGCCTATCACTTTATTTCGGGATATACGGCAAAGGTCGCGGGTACCGAAGTTGGTGTCAAAGAACCTCAGGCTACATTCTCAGCTTGTTTTGGAGCACCCTTCATGCCCCGTCACCCCAGTGTTTACGCTGATTTACTTGCAGCCAAAATAGCAGAACATGGGGCGCGTTGTTGGCTCCTCAACACCGGTTGGGTCAGTGGGGGATATGGCAAGAGCAAGCGAATTCGAATCAAATGGACAAGGGCCTTGCTCAATGCAGCATTGGATGGAAGTTTGAACGATGCAGAATTCGTGGTTGATTCACGTTTCGGGTTTGAAGTCCCCCAAACATGCGAGGGTGTACCGGAAGAAATCCTCAACCCACGTGACACATGGAGTGACGGTGCAGCTTACGATTCTGCAGCGGATCATCTTGCAAATATGTTTGGCGAGAATTTCATTCAATTTGAGGAAGGAACTAGTCAGGAAGTTCTCGATGCAGCCCCCAAGCCGCTCTCTTGAGCCCCAAATGGCTGGAAAACCTTAGACGAGGTCCCTAGTGGGACCTCTAATGGATGTCACCGCGGCCGCACTATTTCCGTCCCTCGCAGAAACGGGTGGAAGGGTGACTGGGTTAAGAATGCCCGACGATGATCCGGTTTGGGTCTTACTTGACAAATCAAATCCAAATGGCCTAGCCAATCAACTTGAATTTCTTCTCCAAGGCTTGGGTTCTAATCGGAGAGGATTGCATGCATCTGTGACCATTGATGAATCCAAAGGACCTGTGCATATCGTCAATGGTTCTCTAATCGGACCGAGTTCACATATCGAAGGTCCGTCCTATATCGCTGGTGAAGTTCGGCATGGTGCATATGTTCGTAGTCACTCATGGATTTGCCGTGGTGCTGTGGTGGGGCATGCAACTGAAGTCAAACACAGTTTGTTACTTCCTGGTGCCAAAGCACCTCACTTCAATTACGTTGGAGATTCGATTCTTGGTCGTGATGTCAACCTAGGGGCTGGTTGCAAACTATCTAACCTGCGAAATGATGGGCGCCAAATTCGAATTCACAATCTTGGTATTGATACCCAATTGAGGAAATTCGGAGCTGTTCTTGGAGAGGGTGTTCAAATCGGATGTAACGCAGTTTGCAATCCAGGGACTGTATTGGGTCCCGGCAGCAATGTCTGGCCGAATGTAACAGTGAGTGGTGGCCACCCAACTGGCAGTGTACTGCGAGAGTGATTCAATGATGCGGCCACGACTTCACGGTACGGATGGGATTCGTGGGGAATTCATCGGAATTCACGGTGATGACTTCGATGCTTTGAATGCCCTAATCAATCTCCGACACCTTAGCAGTCGTGCGATGCGAATCATCGGTGAGGCCACTGGACTTTATCTGGTAAACAATGTAGGCGAATCGCCCTTAGTCGTCATCGGTTGGGATCGTCGTGATGCGAATGCAGAACTTGTTGCATCATTGGAATCAGGTTTGTGCGCTGCGGGTTGCCGTACTCTCAGGGTCGGCGAATTACCGACACCCGGACTACATCACGCAGTTCTAGCAACTGCAGCTGATGCTGGGATGATGATCACAGCCAGTCACAACGTCGCCACAGACTCTGGTGTAAAATTATTTGATTCAGAGGGTTACAAATCAATGCCCGAAGTAGAAGATAGAATATCGGAACTCGCTTGGGATCTTGCCGATGGCGGTATGGCCGCACCACAGGAAAATGGTGACTCATTGGAAATGATTGATGGTTTGAGCCTGTATCGTAGTGTCCTAAAGAAACGAATGCAGAGTTTTGAATCCTTGTTCAATGTGAATTTTGAATCAAGCGACTGGGGTGATGCCATCGCATCACCCGGGTTAATTCTGGATTGTTCAGGGGGGGCGGCGACCGAATGGCTTGCAGATGGCTTAAGTCGCAGAGGTCTCGATACTATTGAGGTCAGTAACCGAATGGACCCAATCAATCACAAGTGTGGGGCTGGTGAATTCTCGCCCACCGCTCAATGGACGATTAGTGAACTTCTCATGGATGCACCTGAACATAGACTCCTATGGACAATCGCACAACACCTAGAGAGTAATGATGGCATGCCTACGTGGGAACCGGGGCAAATCGTTGGGGCTGCACTGGATGGAGATGGTGATAGGTGTCTGCTCATCGAAGGAACTGTGGACGGCTTGCGTATCGTCGATGGTGACCGAATGTGCGATGATATCATGCGCGCTGCAATATCTGTACAATCTGCATCATGGAAAATGGCAGCCAGTATCGAGAGCGATCTTGGACTTACTGCAGATTTACCGCGACTTGGTGAGCATACCGCCATTACAACCGCAGTGGGGGATCGCTGGTTATCCGCTGCTCTGTGGCCAGAACCTAACAAGAGATTGTTGAAATCTTCGTATTTTCCAAGAGTAATCGGTACAGAGGATTCTGGGCATCTGGTTATGCCGGCACCTTGCCCTGGAGAACCAGATGCATGGACATTGGTTGGTGATGGTGCGGCCACCCTGATCGCATCTCTGTTGGCGCGGGTAGTTCTCAACAAAGATGGGGCTACCACATCATTCCAGAGTGGATGGAAGAAGCGAGTTTCTATTCAACCCAGTGTGAGAGAGAAGTGGACTGGAAAAGGGGAACTCGCTAATCTGATTCGTACAACAGCTGAGGACTGGTGTGGGGTGAATCTTACCCAAACCGAGGTTGATGGCGAGGCAACATTGCTGTTACTAGAAGGGGCCCTCAATGCCCTACCAATCTCAATTGCTGTACGAAATTCTGGTACTGAAGCTAAAACATCAATTTCAGTCCGATTCTCAACCGGTGTAGAGGTAAATGGTGATGAATTGATTGCCTTGTTGGAAAATACACTGAAACCTCACCTTACCCCCTGATGTGAACAATCAGTGAAAATTGCTAAGACGAAGCGATGACTGAGGGGGGCGAGAGACATGCTACCTGCAGATGTATTGGCGAAACTCGACGCCATGGATGAGTATGATCGGATGCTCGCATACGATCGTATCGGAAGAGATCACAGAATGAGTGCTGCTGAAGTTGAAACTCAATTCAATACGTGGAAAAGTGGTGGCGCTGTTCCATCTGTATTTTCAGCATCAGAATCAGCCCCCAATGCCCCTTCTGTTCAACCTGCAAATTACATCCAAGATGCATCGCGATATCGACCGGCCTATGACCCTAGTAGAGAAGGTAAAGCGCGTCAATCACAAATTGAGCAGGCGGTCATGTGCCCATTGTGTCACTCTGCATTGGGTATTCCTGCAACTCGCCCAATCAAGGTCACATGCCCAAGTTGTCTAGCCGAATCAACTTTTACCAATTAATTGCGACAATTTATCCAACAATTGAAAACACACTCGCACCCCCCTAAGGGGTGCGGGAGGTGCTCAAGATGGTTCGAACTTTGGTAATGACTGTAGATCGTGACAATGATTTAGGGGTCAAAGCGGGTATTCGTGGAAGCGTTGTCGGACGCCGTCAGGTGCTCACTGCGGCTCTACGATTGGGCATTGCTGACCCCGAAGAGAGTGATACCAATGCGATTCTAGGTGCATTGCACCAGCATGACCTCTTGGCGGAGAGTGCTGAGCCCAATGATGCAGTAGAAATTGCCATTCTCACCGGAGATGAACGAGTAGGCATCAAATCAGACCGAAACATCGCACAGCAACTTGAAGATGTCATCGCTGAATTCCAACCAGATCGTGGTGTTTTAGTGACGGATGGGATGGAAGATGAATCCGTCCTACCAATTCTAACAAGCCGACTGTCTATCGATCATGTCGAGAAAATCATTGTTCGTCAATCAAAGGGAATCGAAGGAACATACTACTACATTGCCAAGGCGATTGAGGATCCACGATGGCGTGCGAGGCTTTTGGTGCCAATCGCCGTATTCATGATGATTTTGGGATTGGGTATGATTCTGCCTAATGGAATTGTGATTTTAGGTGCAATGCCATTGCTTGTCGGAGTCTACCTATTGTTCAAGGGACTGGGAGCTGAAGACCGCCTTGAACGATTGATGCGAGATATGCGAGAATCAGCAGATGCTGCGATTTTGTCTTCACTGTTGTGGGCCGTGACCGGTGTAGCGGTATTACTCGCCGTAGTTGAAGGATATGACACGTTTGGAGAATTCGAGGAAGGTGGAAGCAACATTCTGATAGGGCTGACAGTGTTACAGAAATCGCTCACTTGGATTGTCGTTGGAGCCCTCGCCTTCGCGCTATCATTGATGGTGTTGCGATGGAAGAAAGGAAACTTCAGTGGGCGATCAATTCTGATTATCGCATTTGGTGCTGTGCTGTGGACGATGTCAACTGCAGCTCTGCAAGTCGCAATTCGAATTACAGATGGAGGTGGATACGAGTATGACGTAACCACCATCATGAATGATTGGGGGCAAACTCTCCTCGCTTTGTTTATATTTTGGGCTGTCCGAACTGGTGTTCGCTCTTGGGAATCAAAGCAAGATACCGGGCGTTATTGGGGCGTATAAATATCTATTCTCCGGCCGAAGGTTGGGGTGCTGCTGCTTGCTCTTCTCTATGCTTTGAGCGCTGGCGGGCACGGAGATATTTCAGAGGGTGATTCATCCACTCACGGTTGCATAGGTCAGACTTTGCATCACCACGTGTAATCGGACAGCAAGCGTTAATCTGCAGTTTAGGACATCCAGCAGGAGTATATTCATGCTCATACACGTGACTCAATTGATAGCGTGTTGTCTCTGCTGAATAATCTGGTGCATTGACAAAAAAAGCTTGTGCTTCATCAACGGTGAGGCCAATCACTCGCGACATACTGGCAAGAAATACACGACCAACATGATTGATGTTGACTGATTGTGTAAGTTGTGTGGTGATTTCTCGCATACAGGGTGGCCAATCTTCTTCCTCGGCTGAAGTGAACGAAACCTCAGTGCTCGCTTGATGCTGTAATAGGCCCACAATTCGTCCAACCTCCTCTGCCATTCGACCGACAAAGGCTTCGTCCATCCGTTCCATTCTCTCTCGACATTCATCGATGAGTTGCACCCTAATACGTTCTTTGAGAAGTCGGGAAAGACGCTGTTGACTGTTCTCTCTAGAGTCGGGAGACAATGTCACCCATCCATTCCGAACCGGGCGGTTAGGTAAGCGCCAATAAGAACCACTGATTTTGGGACAAATTTCTATGAAATCAATCATCGATACTTCCCAATTTCCATCTTCACCCATACGAACACCGCTTAGATAGGTCTCTGCAAGACGTTGGAATGATTCTGGCTGTTCGATACTACCCCACAAGTGATCAGCACGACTCGCTTCCCCTTCGGCCCAACGACCCAACAAACGTTCATCGAAGGAAGCACAGACTGTAACCATCGCATATAGGAATGACAGACATTCAACCATCTGACCGTATGGTGTGTGAATATCAACGGAAGTTGTGGCATCAATACCCTTTCTGCTAACTACTGATTCAACTAGGCGCACCCTCGCGCGTACACGCACAACCTCAAGCCATTCAGTGTCAACCAACGCTTCTAAACTCACATCATTGGTTTCCATGTGGGCTTTGATTGCCGAATTTGCCTGTGGGAGGAATGGATACCGTGCTGTGACGACAGGGTCCTCGATGGCTGGAGGCAGTAATGGCATCGGCATGGAGTGTCTACCCGGTGAACGAGGGTTCTTCAAGGCTCTCTATACCTCCGGAAGAATGTGGACCCCTCTTCGTTTCTGCACCTGATTGAAATTCAGGATGAGATTCGGGCCGATTTTGGTTGGGGGTTGGAAGCGGATCTCAATTCTGCAAGAGAACTTCGAGGTGCTTGTGAAGATAAATCCGAAACACATCCCACTTGGACTGATGAGGGGCGGCAAGCAACGCTATTGCGACTTCAAGAGCGATTAATCTCGGCACCATTGACCATACTTGGAGCCGCGGCTGAAGTCGAAGATGTTCAGGCTGCAATACAAGATGGGCACAATATCATCGCTGCCGATGGTGCTGTGGGGGTGCTCACAGAAACTGATTTACCCGAAATTGCTTGGGATACAGTACAATGTGTTGTCAGTGATGCCGATGGCGACCCCCCTCATCTAGCGATTGCTGCAGAACGAGGAATACCATTTATCCTGCATGCACACGGTGACAATATCGATGAATGGACTAATTTTATTGATATCTTGCACCTATATGGAACACCACTTATTCTTACACATCAAACTCCGGAACACATTCTAGGCATGCACAACCCAGGTGGTTTTACCGATGGTGATCGTGCCGTTTGCATCGCCCTATCAATGAATGTTCCACCAAATCAACTCACACTCAGAGGGTTTCGAACCGATATCATTGGGCGCTGGACGGGTGCAACAATTCCAGAACGAAAGATGCGTAAGTTAGAGTGGATGAGGCGTATCCTTGAGATTGCGGGGGTGCGCATGTGAATCTAATTCATGAAGCGATGGTGCGTGAATCCAGTGCTGATGGAAAGAAATCCAAGAAAGATGGGAAGAAAAATGCCCGTACGAGATTTATTGCAACTCTCGTTACTTGGCTTTTGTTAAATCTCATTTGGTTGCAGGCATCACAAGCAATCGCAGTCAATGAAGTCAACAAACATGGCCGTGAAATCAATGGAAATTATGTCCTTGATGTTCCGAATATGATGAAAATGGACAAAGAGATTCCCGTTGATTTATCCTGCGATTTCAAGCCGAAAAATTCCACAGCACCTGTGGTTTTAGTTCGCATACAACACAAGTTACCTTCCGGTGACATTTCCACGCTCTGGGAAGGCAATTCAACTGATGTATGTCCTGATTTATCGATGTCGTTAATCGCTGGTGAACACGTCTTCTACACTACGGTCGTTCTCGAGGAGGGGGCGGATCCTTATCCATCTCGTAATCTAAGTGCTGAAATGAATCTCGGAATGCATCTTTGGCAACCATTTCGAGTTGAAGGATTCGTCATCGCCAACGCACTAGGTTTGTTTTTGGGGATTGCAGATCGAGCCATACGTGGTATCATTCGAAGACGACAAGAAGCATTGATTCGTAACATGCCGTTACACAAGCGCCGGCAAAGGGATGAATGGGAGCAAATATCCCATTCAATGTCTGGTGGAGATGCGGTGGAAGTAGAGGACCTAGTTGGTTTCCAACCGCAAGATTCTGATGAGAGCATGGAAATGCAACGGCGGCGGATGCGAGATAAATTTGCGGCCCAATCTACTGAAGTTGATGGCGATACCGAGGCCTTTGTCGATGATGATATCATAGATGAAGATGATGAATTGGGCCCTGGAACAACCGAAGGTTTGACTGGAGATGTTGAAGAAGATCGCAATATTCGAACCGTTGGTGATTTGTGGCGTAAACTGAGTGGTAGTGAAGAAAAGAAAAAGAAAAAACGCTAATTATCCACTGATAAAATCATCAAGCGTAAACACGGTTACACGATCATTTTTGAACAATGAATCTGCACTATTCACCAATCCATCAACACGCTGTTGGGTGTAGAGATCAACTTCGTAGTGCTCGATAACATGTTGCATCACCCGGATGTATTTACGAACTGATCCTTCACTGACAGTGAGTGCGAGATTGCCTCTGCAAAGATGCGCCTCGCCTCGAGCGAAATCAATGCCTGAGCGCATCCCCTCCCCTCCTCTCGATTGATCTGGTGTTTTGATACATTTTCCTGACAAAGGAAAGCGTCGATATGATTCACCACATCGGACACATCTGAATTTCTGTCGTGTGAAAGCAAGAAGGTTACCACGAAGGTCTGGTAGGAAATGTGATTGAACTACTTGACTGGCTACATTTCGTACATCGACGCCACGCAATTGTTGACCCAAAAGGAGTTGAGCATTCATTTTGTCAATCATGGTGTCTAACGTCTTGTAGGATGAATTCTCAGGGCCGGAATCAATTGATTGCGCATCATGTGTGAAACCATATCCACGCACGGCCCCAATCGAACCTTTTCGTCTTTCGACTATGTCCATCTGATTGGCAATTTCAGCCGGATTAGGTTGGTCTTGAGTAGCTTCGTAAAAACCACGATGATACCACCACGATGTATCGACATTGAGGGCTTCTTTGTCGAGTTCTTCGGGGTTGAGACGAGTAGAGAGTGTGAGTGGGGCATCCATTCGTCCACCTCTATTGCTCGGAAGCAACTCTCGGCTGAAGTTAAGGAGGCAGTCCAGCAATAGAATCAACGCATCCTCATCACCGTCACAATTGCGACGCTTTGCTGCATGATACAGTGTATGGGCATAGCCAGCACTCGCATTTGACCACCCGATGATTCGTGTCAATACACCGCCCGATGTGTGTGGAGCAAGGCCTACACAAAGATGGCCGACGAGATCATCTCCAGACTCGGCGTTGTAGAATGGCTCCATGCTATAAAATCGCTCAAGTAATTCATCGATAAAGGCGGTTGCACGAAGAAGAAAATCCTCAGCTTTCCTACTTAGAATGAAGTCTTGAGGATATAATTCTAGGATCTGGTCCGCCTTTGAAAGTGCTTGTCCATCTATGTCATGTGTGTACCCTAATTCAAGCAATTTTTCGACACTCGTGCCAATATCCCTCGGCTTGAAATGTGTGACTGGGACATCAATCATATCGAATCTAACCGTGCCCGCCTTGAAGGCGGGGAGTTGATGTTTGGCGCGAAGGATTCCTTTCTCCAGTGGTTCAGGGTATCGTTCACTTGAGGTCAACCCCTTGACACACTTGAATTTCTTTGGGATTCGATCCAAACCCATCTTGATTCGTTTCGTTTCAAGAAGAGCGGGGATATTCACGGATTGATTAATCCCCTTTCGTCGGCCATTCTTGGGTTTGCCATCATCAGTGGGTTTGGTTTTACCGCCACATTCTGTAGGGTCGCCTGGAATCATTCGGTGATGGCACATTGTGTATGGTGAGCGTTGACCGCACTTTGTGCACTCTCTTGTTCCCATCGTAACAAGTATGGTGCCTTTGTTGGCTGCTTCTGTGATCAATCGCTGGGGGCCCCCCTCATTCCCGATTGGGAAAATACTGTGTGCCCATCCCTTGATTTTCCTAGGGGCTGCCTTTTCTGGTCTTCCCATACGACAACCGATACGGCATGGTGCTGCTGCAACCCAACGAAGATCACTGCACTTACGAACCAGCCATAATGCTCCATCTACTTCATGTTCATCGAGCAACGCTTCCGCGGCTTCTAGAATGGCTGGTTCCGCTGGCCCCTCATCGGTGATTTCTTCAGCTGCTTTTCGGCCCTCAACCTCAGTTTCAGCAATTGATTCACCGCGCTGACGTGCTGCGGTTTCTGCACTAATCCGAAGAACGGAACGACGCTGTTCTAGGGATGTTTTTCGATCTCGTTCCACATTACAGGTCTGTTGCGCATCCATCAACTTGTTGAGGCGGGATTTGAGATGTGCTTTAGCATCAACACGTGTCTCGACACCATTTCGATCAGATGCAACCTGGAGTCCCATGCCTTCGATCAATGATTGCCATCCATGCATAATGAGAATATCTGAATCATCATGCATATGTGGAATTCCAAGAATCATTAGTGCTGATTTTACAAGTCCGTGTTCCAGATGATGTGTGCCCTTCGGCCAATTTCCTAAAACTGATTTTGAAATCGACTTGATCTGACCAGGCATCTGTTCCGGTATGGTGTTTCGAATTACAGCTTCAGTTGACTGATTTTGACCACTAATCGGAAGTTCTGCTGGGGTGTGATCAATGGGTTCCCAATTCGCGGCAGCGCCCTGTAATCGCATCCAATTTCTATCAGGGTGGGGGTGGGTCGTGATTCCGTCTTCTGGGTGAATCGCAGGCTCAATTTCCCCCTTGAGAAGTGCATCGATTAATGTGTTGATAAATTCTAGAGGTAAGTCGTTCCACCACAGATTCCACGGAGGTGGCACAGCGGTCAGAAAATTTCGAGAGATTTCGACTACAGTATCCCAATCCAGAGTCATTTTTCTCAGTTCACGATGCCATGTGCGCTGCCGATGGTGATTTTCAAGTTGATCTGTTGAACCCTCAATCATACCTGTCGAAGGTAGTCCATCGGGTAAACGACGACGTGATACCTTGAGCATTTTAGCAAACTTTTCAACACGTTCTTCCGAATTTAACGCTTCCAACAAATCGCTAGCAAACCAATCTGAAACGTAACCTGAAGGAACCAAGGGTTTGTTGTTTTCAGCAAATTCTCCATAACCAATCATCAATTCCCCATTATCCCAAATTGAAAGCACATCATCTTCGATACGGTGCCACATTTCGGCGGACTGAATTCGGCCATAGCGCCCACTGTTGAGCAAGACTGTCGGCCCTTCCAAATCATCGCAGGGAACAACTGCGCAAGCCTTCCCCGGTCGTTCAATTTTCATCTGGGTTCCAACCGCCAGAAAATCACCCATTGCATGCATCGATGCAGGGTGAACGCCGGCTGCAGCAAGGCCAGAAGTTCGAGGACGGCCATACCTCAGACGGAAGCCACCAGGCGTATTGGGTTCACCAAAGACGGGTCGGCCTGCGATAATATCCTTCATGAATTGATTGTTAGTTTTGATCTTACGCCGCTTTGCGGTGGCTGATGATTGATCTTTTTTTTGCCGTGATGCAAAGGTCGAGATGAAATCCCACCCTGGTATTTTCAGCCGTTCGGTGTGTTTCTGAATCTTAGCTGCTTTCAGGCACAAACCTTCACCGATGACCAACATCACACCACCTCGGATTCGCCCTCCGTCGATATTACGAACTTCACGATATCCTGCACATTCAATATCTTCAGTTTCCTCACCATTGATCATGATCGGGCATGCCTTGACAATCATCTCGATTTCTTCTGGGGGCGGCTTGTATTGCAACCCTCCACGGTAGAGGCCAAATTCTTCTTTGACACGTTCAACCTCAGGCATGGTCGGCTCATACTTGTCGAGTTTTAGGGCGCGGCGAATCATGTCAGCAATCAATACTGCAAGCGCTTGTGCCGTACCACCAGCTGCTCGAATAGGACCACAAAAGTCGATGGATACAAATCGGGTCCCATCCAAATTGTTCAGAATTCGAACTTGCCCAATACCTTCGAGTGGAGCGACGAGAACTGCTTCGGTCAAGACCGCGAGTCCGACACGCAAACCGGTGTCAACACTCTTCTTGACATCAGCAGTAATATCGTGCATTTGCAACGCAACATGCACCGCCATATCAATGGCTGCATCTTCACGAGATTCCTTTTCAGCGAGCATCTTCCGGATGTCATCTTGAATGGGAATTGGTTTCTCATTTGGTGAGGGCTTGAGATATTCTTCTAGCAATTTTTCCGCACGATCGGCAAGATCGATTGCTCGCGGGATTTCAACCTCGTCTTTGAGATCAAAACCTTTCGAGCGAGCCTTTCCTGCGAGTTGGTATATTTCCTCACATTTTTCGTCGAGATATGACTGATAATTTGCCATTTCTTTCTCGAGGCGTGGGGTGTCGAGAGGGGCAATAGGCCGACTCACTCCTCCCTCAGACATCTCATCACTCCGTGCGAACGCAGTCCAAGGGTTATCGACCGTCCTAAAGCATTGGGTGGACTGCAAACCACTTCCATAGGAAGTGTATCCACACCCGGCGAAGGTTCATGGAAGGTCAGCAACGACGCATGGTGGGGAGAAGGATGGCAGAGAGCACTGAAATTGACGATGCCCGGGCACGACTGATTGAGAAAGTTCGGAGTCTGGCGTATCTACGCGCCGACACCGAAGAATTCACACTCGCTTCGGGACGTACCAGCCGACATTTCTTTGATACCAAGCCTGTGATGTGTGATCCCGAATCTGCACATTTACTCGGTGTGCTCATTCACGATACCATCGATGGGATTGAGGGTGGTGTGGATGTGGTTGGTGGCCTAGAATTGGGCGCTGTACCGCTCACAGGTATCGCCATCGCCAAAGCAGAAGTGGGTAGCACATTACGTGGATTCATCATGCGCAAGGAACCCAAAGGCAGGGGTGGGCGTAAAACCGGCAATCCCCCTGGGATTGAAGGAAGTACAATCAAATCTGGAGATCGTGTAGTTATCCTTGAGGATGTCACGACCACAGGTGGCTCAGCTCTGAAGGCAGCCGGGCGCCTGCGCGCAATCGGCTGTGAGGTTGTGGCTTGCATCAGTATTGTTGACCGAGAAGAAGGTGGTAGCGCGGCCTTTGAAGGGGCCGGGATTCCACTCATTCCACTTTCAACGCTATCCGATTACGCATAGGGTACCCTATGCGTTACTTTGTACACACCCAACGGTGAATGAATACGGAACATACTCAAGAGCCGAGAGCGGTGGCGCAAAGCCATGACTCAAGTATTAATGCAGACAACTAAGGGCGACATCACCATCGAACTGTTCACCGACACCATGCCAATTACAGCTGGAAACTTCCTCGATTTGATTGACAAAGGATACTACAACGGACTCCATTTTCATCGAGTCATTCAAGGATTCATGCTTCAGGGTGGTTGCCCAAATAGCCGCGACCCAAACAGCCCTCGATGTGGAACAGGTGACCCTGGATACAAAATTGCAGACGAGCATCTCCCCAATGCGAAATTCTCCAATGAACCGGGTACACTGAGTATGGCCAATGCTGGGCCCAACAGTGGTGGGTCGCAATTTTTCATCAATACGGTTCACAATTCGTTCCTCGATTGGTGGGAACAGACGCCTTCCGCACACCCTGTCTTTGGCAAAGTGGTTGCAGGTATGGATATCGTTACAGCCATTGAAAATGGGCCAACGGGACATGGAGATCGACCTAGAGAACCCATGCAAATGATATCTGTCACCCGCTGTTGATGGTTTTTCACGCTATATTTAATAAGAGTGGACTAAACGCCTTTTCATGGCGAAGCATCGTGCCGGTGACCGGCGAATCATGAGCATCAGTATACCAGAAAAATTAGCAGCACGCCTTGATAGGCGTGTTGGAATGGGTAGAAATAAAGGGCGTAGTGCTACCATCGCAAAAATCATTCAAGAGTCCCTTGATGGACTACAGAAAGATGCTCCTCAATCCAAGAAAGAACCCCGTTCGGCAGCCGCGCCTACAGGGGATGTCAGAATTGAGAATGATACGATGGGTTCTCTCGAAGTGCCTGCTGATCGGTACTATGGTTGTCAAACGGCTCGTTCACTAATCAATTTCGATATTGGGGGTGATACGATGCCGCGTGGAGTCATCCGTGGTTTTGGCATCCTCAAACAAGCCGCTGCAAAAACAAACAAACAATTGGGAACACTAGATGATAAAATTGCAGAATTGATTGTGTCTGCATCTGAAGAAGTAATTGACGGAGTACTTGATGAGCATTTTCCTTTGCGGATTTGGCAAACGGGTTCAGGCACACAATCGAACATGAACTCCAACGAAGTTATTGCCAATCGGGCCATTGAAATGGCTGGTGGAGTACTCGGCTCAAAGGAGCCAGTTCACCCAAACGATCATGTCAACAAAGCGCAGTCATCCAATGACACATTCCCAACAGCGATGCATATTGCGGGTGCAGAAGCAATCATCCACGAATTAAGGCCCCAGGTCCTGCATCTTCGTGATGCATTGAATGGGAAAGTGGGTGAATTTGAAGGAATTGTCAAAATCGGACGAACGCATCTGATGGATGCGGTGCCCCTGACGCTCGGCCAAGAATTCAGTGGGTATGTCTCGATGTTGGATGCAGATTTACGAAGAATTGACTTCGCACTTGAGGATATGTATGAATTGGCATTGGGGGGTACTGCAGTTGGAACCGGATTGAATACACATCCGGATTTTGCTGAGATTGTTGCAGGTTTTATTGCAGAAAAAACGGACTTGCCATTTGTAACTGCTGACAATAAATTTGCTCAACTCGCAGCTCATGATGCAGTGGTTGCAGCCAGTGGATCACTCAATA
>JAPKEY010000149.1 GCA_028821815.1 Candidatus Poseidoniales archaeon
AGCCCAAGTGCCCGTAATCCTACAATAGAAGAAAAGATTGAGTTGTTGTCTTACATGGAGCGCCTCGGCGTGCAGAAGGTCGACCTTGGCCTCCCTGGCGCGGGTCCATTCCATGTCAATCATATCGATGCCATGCTATCACATATCGTCGATAACGATTACAATATTCGGCCGGGTTGTGCGGTTCGAACAATGGTTTCAGATATTGAACCCCTTGTCGATTTACAAGCCAAACACGAAATAAAAATTCAGGCAAGTGCATTCCTCGGCACCAGCCCCATCCGTCAATATGCTGAAAATTGGACCATGGAACGAATTCTCAGTACTGCAGAGAAAGCAGTTTCATTCGCGGTTGACAATGACATCCCTGTGATGTTTGTCACCGAAGACACGACACGATCAAAACCGGAGGAAATCAAGGAAGTTTACACTCGGGCGATTGAATTGGGTGCGGATCGAATCTGTGTATGTGATACCTGTGGCCACGTCACACCAAACGGTGTCAAGCAACTCCTAACCTATATCCAAGAGGAAGTTATTCCAGACGCTGGTGTCAAACGTCGTGATATCGAAGTCAATTGGCACGGACATCAAGATCGAGGTCTCGGTGTTGCGAATAATCTGGCTGCGGCGGAAGCTGGTGCGGATGTCATCCATGGAACCGCACTGGGGGTTGGCGAACGTGCAGGTAATGCACCGTTGGACCAAACACTCGTCAATCTGAGTTTGATGGGTGTTATTGAGAATGATTTGACCTTGCTCAATGAATACATGCAGAAAGCACACGAATACATCGAAGTGGCATTGCCAAGAAATTATCCTGTGTTTGGAGAAGACGCTTTTGAAACAGGAACTGGCGTACATGCCAGTGCAGTAATCAAGGCGATGAAGAAAGGAGATCATTGGCTCGCTGACCGTGTTTATTCAGGGGTGCCTGCACAAGATTATGGTCTACAACAAATCATTCGAATTGGGCATATGAGTGGTCGTTCAAACATCGTTTGGTGGCTTGAACAACACGGGTATGAAGTGAGTGATGAATTGGTGGCTCATCTGTTTGAAATTGCCAAGAGCCAACGCCGTTTAATGCCAGATTCGGAAGTAGAAGTTGCTGTGCAAGAGTTCCTGTCTAATTGAACGGCATAAACATGGTTTCAATAACCAAGTCATGGCCCTATAGGCCATGAAGTGGCTTAGCATCACCTTGTTGATGATTTTTGCAAGTCTCTCACCTATTGTTTCTGCAACTGAGGTTTACGAAGAAACAGACTATCTTTCAGAGTATTCAATTGCCGTTCAATCAGCTTTTGCACGTTGCGCTGAATTACCGGCTCAAGATGGTAATTGGCTGGTAGTCAGTCAGTACCCAATTGGCAAGGAAGCCCCACTTCTTCCAAATGCATGGCTGGTGGAAGCAAATCCATCCGAGATCAATCTGTGGCTCGATTCCAATCGAATTGAAATTGCATGCCCTGAGATCGAACGTCAACAACAACCGCGATGGACACCGAATGACCCCAAATTTAGTGACCAGTGGCATTTGGAGAATACTGGCCAAACCAGTGGCGGTCTTGTAGGCGAAGATGCAAATCTCACAGGAGCATGGGCTTCCTACCAAGGTACAGGTGTGACTATTGGTATCGTCGATGATGGGCTAGATCACGATCATCCTGATTTGACCACCAATTATGACACGACCAACGATTACGATTTTTGTGGAAATGATGGCAATCCCTCACCTTCAAATTGGAACGCACATGGAACTGCTGCAGCCGGTGTTGCGGCTGCCACCGGCAACAACAATGTCGGTGTGTCTGGAGCGGCCCCAGATGCCAATCTTGCAGGCTTGTTGCTGATTGCTTGCAGTACTCCAGACTCCAAAGAGGCTGATGCGCTCAGCCACGAGAATCAGGTGATTGATATCTACAGTAATTCATGGGGCCCAAGTGATGATGGAAGTACTTTGCAGGGCCCAGGTCCTTTGACTATTGCTGCCTTTGAAGACGATGTAGCAAATGGTCGCGGAGGCCTAGGCAACATTATCACATGGGCAGCCGGAAATGGGTTGGACTCGGATGATGATTCCAACAAGGATGGGTACGCTAATGCACGCCAAACCATCGCAGTGACTGCCATTACCCACGCTGGCGAACAATCGTGGTATGCTGAACCCGGTGCCAATATTTTGGTGGCTGCACACAGTGATGGAGATGGTGAAGGAATTACAACCACCGATATCGAAGGTTCATCTGGCTATACAAACAACGACTACACCGATGATTTTGGGGGGACATCCTCTGCAACTCCTCTCGCCAGTGGTGTCATCGCGTTAATCCTTGAAGCAAATGCCAATTTGACTTGGAGAGATATCCAACATATTTTGGTGCATAGTTCTCGGAAAAATGATCCTAGTGACAGTTCATGGGGCGTCAATGGCGCAGGCCTTGATGTATCACACAAGTATGGATATGGGGCGGTCGATGCAGGACGTGCAGTCGCCTTGGCTGAAAATTGGTCGCTTGTAAATCCAGCAATCAACATCACAAGTGGAACTCAAACCATCAATAGTGCCATTCCAGACGATTCACCGCAAGGCCTCAATGATACTGTGACCATCAACGATGGACTGCAAGTCGAGCACGTCGAAGTTTACGTTGATATCGACCATGTTTTTCGAGGTGATTTGATCATCACTCTAACCTCACCATCAGGCACAGAGAGTACACTGGCTCAGAAACAAAGTGATTCAAACAACAATTATCGCAATTGGATGTTTTCTACGGTTCACAATTGGGATGAATATTCAGCTGGCAATTGGACCCTCAAGGTCGAAGATGATGGCAATGGGGATACTGGAACTTGGAATGATTGGGAACTTGTCATTCATGGTATCCCCATGGTACTCGACTCGGATGGCGATGGTTTGACCAATGAGAACGAGACGGATGTTTATGGCACTGATCCCAATGATATCGATACAGATGATGATGATTTGACCGATTATGCAGAGGTCATGGTTACCAACACAGACCCACTAGATTCAGACAGCGATAATGACACACTTCTCGACGGTGCTGAAGTGAATTTGTATGGTACAAATCCACTATCCAATGATACAGATGGTGATGGTCTAACGGATGCTCAAGAACTTCTATTCTTCGGTAGTGACCCATTGGTGTTCGACCCTGATGCAGATTCTGATGCGTGGTATTGGTTCCAAGATTGTAATGATTCTAACCCACTGATACACCCAGGGATGTCTGAATTACTCAATGGAATCGATGACAATTGCAACGATGCTTGGGATGAAGGATTCAATCTCACCGATTCAGATAATGATGACCTTGCTGATTATCCTGAATACCATATTTACGGAACCAATTGGACCAATCCGGATACAGATGGTGACAATCTCACCGATGGTGACGAGGTTATAATTCATGGTACCAATCCCTTGGTTCCTGATGCCGACGCTGATTCAGACGGTTGGTATTGGTTCCAAGATTGTAACGAATCAGACCCCTGGATCAATCCATCTTTGCCCGAAGTACTCGATGGAATCGACAATGATTGTGATGACTTGATTGACGAAGATTTCGAGGGTATTGATTCTGATTCGGATGGATTGCTCGATTTGAATGAATACAATGTGCATCTCACAGACCCATTTGACAATGACACAGATGACGATGGTCTCGATGACGGATACGAACTCAATGTGACATTAACCAACCCGCTAATTCCCGATTTTGATTCGGATGGTGATGGATTCCGATGGTATGCTGATTGCGATGACAATGATACTAGTATACATCCGGATGCAACAGAAATTTGGGATGGAATCGACCAAAATTGCAACGATTTAATCGATGAAATGGTCAATCGAGCAGAACAGATTTCAGTATTACCAATAAACACAGAATTCACCTTTAATGCCACAGAAGACACACTTTTTCTGCAGACATTTGTGAATATTTCAAATAATTCAGTTTTGGAGATTCAAACAAGTTGGAAATTAACCATCAATGAAAATTGGGTTGTTGTTTTATCCA
>JAPKEY010000150.1 GCA_028821815.1 Candidatus Poseidoniales archaeon
GCCATCAGCGACGCCGCGACTTGAGGGCTCGTTATAACCCCTCCTTACGCGCTCGCGCGAGGGGTGTGGCTCAGTGCAACGAATAGCAGTCACGTCTCAAAGTGCTTTGTAGCCGATATCACGACGAAAATGAGC
This sequence comes from Candidatus Poseidoniales archaeon, assembly GCA_028821815.1. Classification (GTDB taxonomy): domain Archaea; phylum Thermoplasmatota; class Poseidoniia; order Poseidoniales; family Thalassarchaeaceae; genus MGIIb-P. Next base: position 136 of record JAPKEY010000150.1, read on the forward strand.
CCCTTCAAGTTGCACTTCTGTGAGCTTCAGATAAGCGAGTTCTCTCGCTTCGGAAAGTGAGGAGGCGATTCCGGTTGAGGCCAAGACCCGGCCTCCTGTAGAAATCAATACACCATCAGAAATTTCAGTGCCAGCATGATGAATGAAGGCCCGGCCATTTGAATCAACATAATCGGAAAGGTCGCCGGTAATCAAGCGTCCCTTCACAGGTGGACCCGGATAGCCTTCTGCTGCAAGGACCACGGTTAGGGCGTGATGGGTTGAGAAGGTTGGCATAGAATCGGCCAATCGGCCTTCCGCAACAGCGAGCAGAAGTTCACACAAATCACTGGAGATTAGCGGGACTGTGACCTGTGTTTCAGGGTCTCCAAATCGAACGTTGTATTCAACCACGGATGGAGCCCCATCGTCATCGATCATCAAACCCACATAGAGGCAGCCACGATAGGGGATTTCCAGGGATGAAAGGTGTGCATGCATCGGCTCGACTATCTCTGAAATTGCTCGTGCGCGAACTGCTTCTGTGGCGACGGGGGCTGGAGCGTAAGCCCCCATCCCCCCTGTATTGAGGCCTAAGTCACCTTCACCGACACGTTTGTGATCTTGGCTACAAGGTAGTGTCACAAATCCAGATTCGTCCATCATCACGAGCATACTTGCTTCTTCACCAGCGAGAAATTCTTCCAGCAAAACCATACCATCTGATTTGATTGATGTTTGAATGAAATCAAGCGCTTCGGTTCGATCCTCGGTCACGACTACCCCTTTGCCACCAGCCAAAACATCGCGCTTAACCACCCAAGGTGAGCCCCAAATATCGATCGCTTCGTCTAAATCAGTCTCATCGGTGAGATGTTGGACACCAGCGGTTGGGATGTTCAAATCAAGCATGACTTGCTTGGCGAAATCTTTGCTTCCTTCAAGCATAGCACCAGCAGAATGTGGCCCAAAACTCGGTATATCGATTGCACGGAGTGCATCGGATAGACCGCCGACCAGTGGCGCTTCAGGTCCAACCACAACAAGGTCGACATCCAAGAATTGTGCCAAGGCGACTTGGCCCTCAACATCCCCTGCAGCGACATTGTGATTGATTGCAATTCCCGCCGTACCAGCATTACCTGGCGCAACGTGGACTACAGCGACTGAAGGACTGTCGAGGAGGCCGATTGTCAACGCATGTTCACGCCCGCCACCTCCGACGACGAGAACGGTTCGTCCCATGATACTCTACGAACGGTTTCGGCTCATGAAGAGTCCCATCAATAGGGGACTTCCTTCAAACCCACCCAATAACCAAACATATTGGTTAGACGATGGATGACGGGTGTGAGAATCAATAGCCAGAACATGGGCTGAATCAGCTCGGGGTTCCCAACAAGTGTGTGAGGGAACAATAGCAAACCCATCGCAAATGTGCAAATCGCAAATGGGAGGGTGTCGAGCAAGGGCGCTTGTGAACTTTCAGAACCTTCCCGTTTCTTTCCCAATCGCCGCTTGATGAAAGAACCCGTACTGTCACCAATCATACAACCCAAGCCCAAGAAGGAGCCAACAATGAATGCGGCACCCCATTCACCGCCAATCCAAAACCAATCACCCGGGGCAGCCCAAATCAACGGATCGAGGAACACGCCTTCAGTGACAATATGATTCTCTCCGATCCAATGGGTGAACATACACAGCAACCCAGCACCAAGGATTGCCCCCATGAGGCCATTCCACGTTTTTCCATCCCCTAGAATTCGATGACCATCGGATAATTGGCGTCCGCCATCGATGGGGCGCGGTTCGACTCCAGTCATTTGAGGAATCCATTTTCCACCGAGCATCGCTGCAGTATTGGCGAGATATCCAGGTAAATAGAGCCACAGTACAAGCAAGGGCCCACTCCAGAAACTCATCGTTTCGCCGAATGGGACCACGCTGGTGAGGAATAGACTGGGCACGCTATGAGACAAGAAGTGGCGGTTTTAGAATTGTGCGCACGCCGGGGCATCCTTCATGACCCCAGTGCGACACCCCTCAATCATGAGAACCGGACGACGACTTGCTCTACTGCTTGCAATCTCGATGTTGATATGCATAATTCCAATTTCCAATGCAAGTTCTGCGCCAACACATGGTGGGATTCACAGTGTCTCATCCGACGAAACATGGAACATGGGTTCAGAACTGGATGCGATTGTGACTGTTGAGGCGGGTGCGACTCTAACAATTGCAACTGATTACACCCTACCTGTGGGAGCAAGTATCACCGTTGAACAAGGTGGGACTCTTCGAGTAGAAGATGGTTCGCTGACTGGTGGAGACTTCTCGCAAGCGGTTCGTATGACCCCGAATGCACCCACCAGTTTAGTGGCTCAATCGAGTGTGGCATCTGGAGCCTTTTCACTACGAATTGTAGCATCACCGGGAATCAATATGTCCGGTTGGTCTGTCTCTTGGGACCAAATTCCGGCTCAGGACATGAATGGTGGTGAACATATGATTAATTTCTCATCTCCAAAATCTGATTTCCAACTCAACTTTTCTCTGAACCCTGGTAGTTTTACCGATCTCGTCATCGATCATCTTGAAATTGACGATGGAAGTACAGTCACGACAACACATGCCTATCTTGCAGACCCAATCAATTGCCGCATCGCCGGTGAGTACGGCACTTCATTCCCACTAAATATCGCAGGAAGTGCACACTTTGAGGACAGTACAATCACTGGTGCAGATGTGATGATTACGGGTGCTGTAACGACTACCGATGCTGATTTCATGGCTAGTGGTCCATTGTATGTGCGTGGTGCTGGTAGCAGTTTAATGATGAATGGAGGTTCGATCAAGATGTCATCCGAGGACCATGATATCGATGCAGATGGAATCGCAAATCTCGATCTAGAGAATTCGGGTGTTGAGGGAACTGGTGGTCTGATTGACTTGTGGGAACGAAATATCGAGCAACAAGAAATTCACATCTCAATTGGTTCCACTTGTACCGGTGACTACTCCTGTGTCCATTACGCACTAAACGGCATTGGCCCAAATGGGGCAACAATGCAGCGAAGTAACGTCGAAGGAGTCGCACTCGTTCCAGCACGCACGGTGGAAATTGGATACGCAGATGGTACTATTTGGACAGAAAATGCAACCATTGAAATCATCAATTTCCGTACTGCATGGAATCTTGATGCTGGAATGGATTCTTGGAGTGAAGGTATGCTTGTCCCATTGCCTTGGGACGTCTCAACATTTGACATCCTACCACACCTTGACTACCCTGTGATTTCTGTGGATACGGTCAATCTCCCAGATGAAACCGGAAACGTTGGACGCTCAATCTCCGTCGAGGTTACCGTGAGTAATTCAGGTACGGAGACTGCTGCGATTTTCATCAAGTGCAATATTGCAGGTACGGAAAACTATGCATCCATGACCCCTACATACTCCGCCATGGTATTGGATGCAGGTGAAACCGAGACACTGGATGGTAATTGGTCTTACCATACAACGGGAGATGCAGGTTTGGACTGCTATGTATTGGAACCCACCCAATTCATTGATTCAACAGCCTTCATCACCAAGAATGTAGCAAGTAGCACTCGCGGCGATAGTGACGATGTCGCAACAGTATCGTGGAGTAATGCAGTAGTAGATGAGTCGGATTCAATGCTGTTTATGCTCGCAGCTCTGGGTCTTTCAATCGTCATAGGATTGGGTGTCGCCATCCGATTTGCAACCGCTGATCTTGGAGATGATTATCGTGAAGTCAATCGAGAATCAGAAGATAGTGACGAACGAGTCGACCGCTTCGCTGATATGATGGACGAAGAGGAATAATCGTGCCTAATCAGCAAGAACTGACTGGGTTCAACTCTTCCCAACTGAACGACCCTTCGCCATTGGTTTCTTGCTTCTCT
>JAPKEY010000151.1 GCA_028821815.1 Candidatus Poseidoniales archaeon
GGGTGTATGGTCGAGGCGTTCGCACCGGCCATTTCTGCATCATGGCAATCTCAGAACCATTGTCTAGAGTGCAAACGATGTGGGTGACGTTGAACTCACCTGATTCGATGCTGGTGACTTTTCCACCTTCACCTGGTGGGACCATAACCTTGTGAACAATGGTCTCAGTTTCCTGAACAGTTCCAAGGGTTGTTCCTGCACTGACTTCGTCTCCGACCGAAACAGCCGCTTCAAAGTTCCATAGTTTTTCTTGATCCAATCCATCAGCGTCAACACCACGTTCGATGAAAGTCCCCATCGTGTCAGCAAGGATAGGGAGGGGGCGTTGAATCCCATCGTAAATCTGCGTAAGCAGACCCGGTCCGAGCTGAACAGATAGCGTCTGTCCGGTGCGTACCACCGGTTCGCCCGGGCGGATGCCGGACGTATCTTCATACACTTGAATTACAGATTTGTCACCGTGTAGTTCAATCACTTCGCCCATCAATCCTTCATGTCCTACGCGCACAACTTCATACATCCGCGAACGGATGCCTGTAGCCGTAACTACAGGGCCAGATATACGGTAAATCACTCCATTTTCTTCACTCATTTTTCGTCACTTCCTTTTTTTTTGAATTACTTCCATAGGTCGACGCCAAGCGCCGACTTGATGGACTCTCGGAGGGTGTTGTCCTCTTCAGTACCAATACCCAATATTGTGGGCGTAATGCTGTCCGCGATCCGCGAGCGGAGGCGATCGGACAGTCGAAGCAGATTGGCACTGTCAATCACAACAATGCCGATACCCTTCTGGCTAAGCAAATCCCGCATCGTTTTTGCGAGTGCTTCATCACCTTCAGGATGGTATAGGTGGCTCACGCCAGCCAATTGGAAACCGAGTGTGAATTCGGGGGTGCCAACTACTGCAATCTCCATCATTTCACCTCAGATACTCATGTGCGCTTCAATGACCTCATCAGAGAGGCCTGCCGCCTTGCCACGCACGAGCAGACGGATGTTTCTCACCTCGAGAACTTTGCTCTCGAGATAATAGATAACCGGGAAGGCCGACAACGGATTGAGGTGGCTTAATCGCCTCAATGAATCGCGTTGTTCGCCCTCAAGATAACTCACGACAGAGTCGAGGCCACCAGATTCACGGGCGGTTTGAATCGCCTCTTCAAGGCGTGTTGTATCTAGGTTCGGCAATCTGCGAAGAACCTCGATAAGAGATTCTTCAGAGTCTGCCTGAGCAGCATTTCGTAGCATATTACCACGAAGTCTTTGCCCACCTTCTAGCATCAATTCGGTACGCTGTTCAGCCTGGATGCCCTGCCTCAGCGCGCGTAACAAATTGATGATGTTTCGATGATCAATCTCCGTTCGAAGGAGGGTTAGCAGTGGTCGATGTTGATGGCCACTGGATTTCAAAGCGGAAATCGCATCGTTGTAGTAATGTCTGTCAAGGGCATCTTCGTATTCTTGCAATGGGGCATCGGCGTCGAGTCCAGACATCCCTGTACCCCATGATGTGCCACGCATTGCGTGCGCTGCATCTGCAAGCGTCTTGCTCTGATTTGCAATCTCAAGCCAATTTGTGTTGAGATCGTTTTCCTCAGGCATGACCATGTTCGCAAGGTCTTCCGCAGAAGTTCCACTATTGACCGCGCGAAGAACGGTTTTGGCGTTGTGGTACGAAAATCGCATCGCAAATACCGAGACAATTCGGCGGAGCCGACCTTGGCAATATCCGATGACTTGCTTGATGTCCCGATCGAGATTGTGGCTCAGGGCTGCTTCGATGAGTTCCGCACCACTCAAGCGAGCCGAATAAAGGTCCAACTCTTTGCGGTAACCGGCTTCGCCAATACTGGCTGCAATCGTATCAGGTCCCTGTTGCATGAGTTGGCGCATTTGGGTTTCCTTGAGTAACATGGCTTTACGTGCCTTGCTACGAGCAGAAGCGTTGGCCCAATTGCCACGTCCGACTGCGATTTCACCCATTCAAAACCCTCTCATTCACCAAACAATACTGTGCTAACATTGCCGAGGCTGTTTTCCCAAGCTGTTCGAAGACGACCTTCAAATCGATAATCCATCAAAACTGAACCATCTTTGCTTTCGAGAACAAATCCGCCAACCCCTTCGATATCGTCACCGAAATCAAGTGATTTTGCGGCTTGCTCCAACGCCTTTCGGTCCTTGGAGACTGGGCGGAGAGTCATGCCCTCTGTCCCAGCATCCTTCGCTTCACCAACCAATGCCTTCAACATCTCAGCGCGACCCTTAAACTTGGCCGAATTGACCGCTTCGAGAACTTGATTCCATGTGGCATCAAGCTCTTCTCTGCGTGCGACGAGAAGGCGTTGTTGATTCGCCTGTCGAGCCGCTGCAACGGTTTCTACCGAGAGTTGTTGACTGCTGCGATCGCTTCGTGCCATTACATCTGCATGGTACTCATCGACTTGGCCTTGGGCCTCCTTTTGGATGGCTTTGGCTTCCTTCTTGGCCGCTGACTTGACCTTCTTGGCCTCGCCTTTGGCTGAAGTGCCAATTTCATCTGCTAGTGTATTTAGAGACATACCTCACTCTCCATTTATCCATTTCAGTGGGTTTTCTCACAGCAAGAACATTGCTAGGAAACCAAACAGAACGACCGTCTCAGGCAACACTGTAAACAACAGCGCATGGCCGAATCGGTTTGGATCTTCAGCAATCATACCGACTGCTGCTGCACCAATTTGTCCTTGTCCTAAGCCAGTACCGACACCACAACCAGCCAATGCAATACCTGCACCAAGCTTGGCCATCGTGTCTTTCTCTGCTATCTCATCTGCTGTTGCTGCACTTGCGACACCAGCAATAATACTGACAGCACCAAGTACGAGCATCAATCGCACCACATTTTTCATATTCATCTTCATTTTTTTTACCTCCGTTTTGTTTTTCTAAATTAGTATAGTCTGATTATTCGATCTCCACTCTACCTGGTCTGAACCCGAACGGCTTGAATGGCAAGCCACTGCCTTCGTAGAACTGCATCATCCACTCGACAAAGTGGAGCCGAACAGTGTGAATGTTAGGGCTGAATACACCGAGTACCAGTGCGAATACTTGGACACCCAACCAGGCAACCAAAATGACGGGGATTAGTATGAGATCTATTGCACCCGCGTGTGAGAGGTTGCTCAGGGTGTGAGCCAATCCTTCGTATAGCATCTCATTGCCCGTTGCGGCAATCTTGACACCAACAACACCGACGGCGAAGATGCGAACGTATGATACCACCTTGGGCAACAATCCCAAAGATTCGAGAATAGCCAATGGAATACCAACAACACCCATTTTCTCATAGTGGTAGAGCAAGACCATGACCATCAAAACACCAATACCAACCAATAAGAGGCCAATATTGAACATATTATCGAGTAGAGCCACATATTCAGGGTCTGTATGCCCTGGCTTTACGAGGAATGCGTAACTGAATAGGAACCCACCAACGAGAAGGAACATCCACGATCCCTTCTCAAACATAGCATCGACCCAACCATGAGCCTTGACGATGTCACGGAATCCGAGGATGAGACCAAGCATGATGTGTGCGACACCCATGTAGATGGTCAGGAGAATAAGGTGCTCAAGGTTCGCACTGACACGGTGGAATGGATAAGCGAGGACGAGGCCGAAGTATGAGTGCAATTCGTAGTGAATCATACCTTGTGATGGATACAATACTGTCATCCAAGATACCCACCATGGCGAATGCCCCTTGACCCAGCAGTTGCCGTTACCCCATGTACCATGATGGCCGGCACATGCAGCAGCATCAGTGTAAGCTGAATCTAGATGTGGGAGAAATTCAAATCCTGCAAATTCACCATAGAGATAGCCGAATAGAACTGTAGCCATACCAATTGCAAGCATGAAACGAGAGGCATTTCGCATGGTTTCATCGAGGGGGAAGCGCTTCCACATGAAAACGCCCATTCCAACGACTGCGAGGCCGTATGCCATATCGCCGAGAATCATACCAAAGAACAGTGGGTAGGT
>JAPKEY010000152.1 GCA_028821815.1 Candidatus Poseidoniales archaeon
CTGATTAGCAACCATTCTTGGGAGGTCAAGGTTCCTGCTTCAGACCACACTGGGTCGGTAGATCCTCCAAATAAACGGTCTTTCAAAAACAGCCAGAAATGGAACTTCTGCCCGACACCACCATCGGCGAAGATAAGTGCGGGAAAGAATCCCAACATGCCGTTAAGGAGAAAGACAGCCCATGTGGGAAATGCCACAACGATGCACCAAAGACCAACTCTTGGATGATAGCGTTCCATGTTGTCACCGGGGAACCGGCGATAGTGCTCGTGCATATCAACATCTCCTACGGAGATGAGGGGTGAAATCAGCGTCTGATGATGATTGAGAGGAGATCTCCGTCTTTCAGTAGATGTGCCAATCCAACCCGCTGCCAATCAAATTTGGCCGACGGCCCCTTGACTCGGGCATAGCGGAATTTCCGAACAAAATCTCTGTGTAATGAGGTGCACACATCCTCAACCGTTGAGGTATCTTTGACGATGAGAGGCTCCTCCAAATCGGCTTCTTGGCCTTGGGGCTTGAGATAAACTGACATGAACCCGAGATTTTCGTAAAGGAAGTCCTTCATCTTCTCAACACCCATGCCGGTATACGCTGAAATGGGCATGACTGGCCAATCATCGGGGAGCATATCAGTCGTCCGAGTAAGGTCTTTCTTACTTGCAATGTCCATCTTATTTACAACAACCACTGCCTTGGAGTAAACCCGATTCGCAGCCATTGTATCAACCAGATGATCAGCGGTTGCATCGATTCGCATTGTCACGTGTGCACTGACGATACCAAAGGAACGAACAATATCTCGAACTTCAGCAGCATCCAAATGTGTCTGTTCACAAGTTGAACGGACAATGATGCCACCTCGATCGGTACGCTTGACGAAAACGGGGGGCCTAGCTTCGTTTAATCGCATGCCGCTGATTTCCAATTCCCGATTGAGGACACTGAAATGGGATTCTTGGAATGGGTCAACCACATACAGGACCATGTCGCAAGAGCGAATGACGCCGAGAATTTCCTTTCCACGGCCCTTGCCTTCTGCAGCTCCCGGAATCAATCCAGGCAAATCAAGAATCTGAATTTTAGCACCACGGTGCTCCATCAATCCAGGGATGCAGGTTAGTGTAGTGAATTCATAGGCTCCTATTACAGAATCCATCCCTGTCAATCTGGCGATGAGGGTTGATTTACCGACAGATGGGAAACCAACCAATGCGACACTTGCATCACCCGACTTTTTTACTTCGAAACCAGATGCTGGGCCACTGCTTTTAGAATGGGCTTCTTGTGACTCAATCTTGCGTTTGAGTGCCGCAATTTTGGCTTTCAGTTTCCCGATGTGGTGCATTGTCGCTTTGTTTTTCTGGGTCTTGTCAATCTCGGCTTGGATTTCCGAAATCTGCTCTTTGATGGTCGCCAATGCATCACCTCCCGAGCGGTTCGCCCGACCCTATGGGTCGGGGCCGGGTTCTTCAACCCGATGTGCAAGAATTGACTTGGGCGAGCATTGATGGGTGGCCGGCACCGACGTGATATCATGGCCTCCGTCGACCTTGTCGCCCGTTTGGTCGATACAGCAGTTTTTCGTGGTCTATGCGGTGTACCCGGGGGCCAATTGGCGGCCGCCATTTCAAAGGGTGAATTCCGCGACCGCCGCCCTGATCAAATCCCTTCACTTGAACGGGCGTTTGATATCGATGCTGAAGCGGAATTCCTCGATTGGTATGATGCACAACCCGTGGATTGGACTGAAGGGGGTTTTATCGCAGATTTACCAAAATTGGATCGAAAAGTCGCGGCTGAAGGATTGCGCTACCTATCTGAATTAGCCAGTCCTGGATCATTTCGCTGTTGGGAAGGCCGCGCTATGTTGTATCTCGACGTACTGCTTGACCGCACCATTGCAGACATTGAAGATTTGTATCGAGATTCAACTTGGGCTGAGGCGTCAAATTCGGTTTCAAGCTCAGAACCTAGCGAATACGCAGAATCGGTTGTAATGTCATGGATGGCACAAAGAGAAGATCTCGGTAAAACATTAGATCCCAAGCAAGATGCCCGAATATTGTCTACCATGGAAGCACACCAATCAACAGCAGATATCTTGCACCGCACACTACAGACCGCACAATTACCAGAGTTGTTCTTGATGGTCGGTAGGGATTGGACTGATGCGACACGTTGGGGTCAAGGTGAATGGAATTTAGGCCATTTGCTTGAAAATGGATTACCGGGGGCATAAGCGTGGAACCTGCTCTCATTGTCCTTGGGCGATTCCAACCCTTTCACAATGGTCATGCCTCGATGATTGAGGCCGCCCTTTCACATGAAATGCCATTGAGAATTTGCATCGGTTCTTCTGAGGTGGAACAATCGTTAGACAATCCTTGGAGTGCTGACGAGCGTGAACAAATGATCCGTGTTTGGTTGGCTGGAAGAGATGCTGAAATCGTTCGTGTGCCCGATCTTGGAGATCCTCCAAATTATGTCCGGCATGCAGAGAAATTTCATGGTCCGGCTGGTACACTTTACACTACTGATGAGGGTACTGAAAGTCTCTATAGAGTCGCAGGTTGGAGTGTGATTATGGGCGATTTGATCCAACGTGAGGATTGGCAAGGGTGGCGTATCCGTGCGACCATCCAAATGCTCTCAACCGTGATGGAGGAAGAGGCTGCAATTGCCGCCCTTTGCATCAACATGCCCGAACCTGTTGCACGTCTTATTTTCGACAATGGCTGGCAACGCCGATTGTTCCACATGGGGACGGGTGGCGAACCGGTAGGTTAGCAATCACTAACCTCAAATTCAATCTTGGCCAAGTAATCCAACAAAGTATCAACTCGATTCTGGTTGACACCCATGTCACCAGTGCCAAGTCGCGATTCTGAATGAACTTGGACCCAAGTCGCATTTTCAGTACACCCAGTTTCGATGAAGAAATCATCCTGGAACATCATCCATTGGGTTCGAAATATAGTGTGCGACGTGCTTTCTGTTTGCTGTTCAATCGTGGTGTGACCTTGTGAATCAATCCAATCCATTGCGGCTGAATGTACTGCTTCAGGAGAACCCTCAAACTCCATTATCACACGGGCACAGTTCTGACTATTTTCGGGACACTGGTCGGGTATTTCAGAGGAATTGGGGACCGCAAACCCACTCAATATTTGAATTAAGAAAAGACTGAATATCCAGATTGCAGGCGGCAACAGAAGCCACCTTCTTTGGGCCATCCTCTCACTCCTTGGCGACGACAACTCGCGCAGGGCGAAGAACTCGATCTTTGTACATCCATCCTGATTCAAGTGTATCGATAATCGATCCATCAGGGTGCTCTTCGGATGCCGGTAAAGTGGTCAGTGCTTCCATTGTATTTGGGTCGAATTCCGAACCGACTTCAATCTGCATCAGGCCTTCAGCCTGAAATGCATTTAGAAGATTTTCTCGAGTCAAACGCACACCATCAGCAAGAGGCCCATCTTCAACGGCTACAAGCGCCTTGTCTAGGTTGTCGAGAACGGGTAGAATTCGACCCGATAGATTGAATCCAGCAAATTTGAGCAGTTCTGCCCTGTCAGTTGCATTCCGTCTTCGGAGGTTGACAATGTCTGCATTTCTGTAGATAATTTCGGCTTCGGCTTTTTCTGCACGCGCAATGGCTTCAGCGAGTAGTTCCTCTATCGTAGGTTCAACCACTTCTTCCTCAGTGACGACATCTTCAGCCACCTCGTCGGGCACTTCGTCCTCAGACATTGGGTTGTGCGGGATGGCCACCGTTCTTGAATACGACGACCGGTTCATTGTGGACGCACATCGTTCAACCAGATTACTCCTACTTCCAAACGTACGTGGGTGGGGTGGACTTCAATCATCGCTACGGGCGCATCCACTTCATCAGCAATCCCTTCTGCTAGCATTAGTGGAATCTCAAGTCGACCCATGTTGGAATTGTGAAAGATAAATTGCGAGGGGATGCCCGTTTGCTCTTG
>JAPKEY010000153.1 GCA_028821815.1 Candidatus Poseidoniales archaeon
GTACGCGACAACCTTCCAGCTGGGTGGATACCTGGGCATAATATCGATGTTAGAATTGGTGGAATGCTCATTGGTAATGCGTCAACTGATGCAAACGGTGTTTGGGCATTGAATTGGACCATACCCTCTTCGATGTCATTGGGAAGCCACATCATCGATGTCTATGCACCTGCACAAGGATGGTACCGTAGTGGTGAGGCCAACAACACCCTCTGGGTGGCACACCACTCTGCCCTTACACTGAGTGCAAACAACGGTGGAGATGCGACCCGTGGATTTGATTGGGTCATCAATGGACGATTATACGATAGCGATGTTGTCGGTCTGCCCGGTATCAGCAATGCTACCGTGCAAATCGCATTGGATGGTGCCTCATTTACAACACTCATCACAGACGAAAATGGAAACTTCACAGTATCCGTACCTGTTGACCCATCAAGTACGCGTGGTGAACATCTCATCACGGCTCTCTACACAGGTGATTCATCTTGGTTGGGAAGCGAACGTAATGTTACGGTTACAACGTGGGCTGATGTAAATATTCAGATTACATTCGTATCGGACAATTCAATCCGCAGTGACTCGACACACCCCATCCGAATTGAGGGGCGAATCGATGAAATTGGTGGTAATGGAAATTCCCTAACCAACTTGGCACTGGTATTGATGAATGGAAACACGTCTCTACCAACATCTAGTCTGATTTGGGATAACCTAACGGGTGGATTCGTCATCGAGTTCACAGCTGATCGGTACATTACTCCGGGTGACTTAACACTCGAGCTCAGCAGTGAACGTGACGATTCACGACATCTCAATTCTGCCAACACAAGTGCGGAACTGTTCTTACGTGTGCGCGCGACCTTTGAGGTCGAATATGAAACGGTCATATGGGGTGGACACTCCATCAACGGTAGTGTCATCGTTCGAGATTATTACTCAAGCCAAGCCATCCCTGGTATCGCGATTGAGGCACACCTGCGCAACGATTCACAAACTGATCCATTCGAAATGTTCCTTGCAGGGTTTACCAATGAGGGTGGTGTTTGGGCTTTCGAGTTCTCGATACCAGAAAGTCTTCCACCGCTATCAGATCAAGGCCACTGGGGCACGTTGCATCTGCAATTCAACAGTTCATCCGCTGAACTTTCAGATGAGAGCAAGCAAAACCTTGCACGTGATTTGTATGCATTGCAATATGAAACACAGAGCGACACATCTGAAAGTGTATCATTTTGGGTCTATGGACTTGTTACGATTATCATCACAGCAGCGATTGCAGGGGCATGGATTCTCTATGCTCGACGCCGCGACACGATCGATGAATTGTCTGAGATTTTCTCTTACACCGCAGAATTACTGGCTGCTGGTGATGCAATCCGTGAAGCAATTTTCCACTGTTACGAGGAACTTTGTGGGGTCTTAATGTCGCATGGTCAACTTCGTCGAGATTTCGAAACCGTTCGAGAATTCGAGATGGCTATCCGAAAGGCAATGCCAACCCTTAGTGATGAGGCTTTGACCGCACTCGACAATATGTTTGAGATTGCACGCTACAGCCGTCAGGAACTTGGTGATGCACATCGAAGCCAAGCGACAGTTGCATTGCAGCGAGCCATTGCTGAAATTCAGAATGCGAATCAAATGCCAGCTGCTGCAGCACCGCCACCAATTTGAGGCTTAATCACGAACGAGATCGAGTACCAATTGATTTCCACGCCAACCGGCACGGCCCAGCTCTGTTCCAAGGGGTAGGGTAAACGTTCGAGTGAAGTTCACACCTTCATTTCCCTCTGCATTGAGTCGAAGCGTAGTCCAATCACCTTGTGAATTCATCTCAAGTTGAACACGATCTTGGATGGCTCCTGAAAGTGGCAAGACCAACGAATCACCTTCTCGGAATCCACCGAGATTTGCGATGGCAATGTCTGCTGTTTGTAGTGAGTGAATCTCTGCAAAGTGCGCTTCCACTCCTTCACTAGCCATTGTCAGTAAATTGGCATGTGCTGCTTGTGTTTCAGCGAGATGCGGTAAATCAGATAGGAATGCATCATGCAAATGTGATGGTTCGGCTGAAAGACCTGCTAGAATGGGCGCAGGGGTTACCTTTTCCTCATCATCTGAGATTGAAACCAACTCAACTGTCTTCCAATCCATGGTGTCTCCCCTTTCCGTGGCATCATTGGGTGTCCTTGAACCCATCCATCTTCCTAATCACCCTTTGCTGGCTCAGGATGGCGCTCAAAGAATTGCTTTGCCCATCGACCAGTTCGCTTTGCCTCATCAACCTTGATTGTCGTCAATGTTGGTGGCAAACAGGCTTGATATTGTCCGCCTAACAATCGATTGTCTAAGAGGAGGATGAAGGCCCGGTCTTCGACTTTTCGAATCGCGCGTCCCATGCCTTGTAATACACTATTGACCGCTGGCTGTAATGCACCATATTTCCAACCCTTGCCCCGCCCATGCTTCTTTTCGATGTACTCCCTGAGCGCATTTTGAGGTACAGATTGGGGTGCAACTGGGATGCCAACACAGACAACAGCATCGAGAATATTCTGTGAATAATCTACACCTTCTGAGAGGCGTCCCCCAAACACACCTGCGAGTAGCACCTTGGAGCCCCGTAATCGTGCATCACGTAACTGTTGTAGAGCACTGTCGACACGTTTCTTCGTCCAATTTCGGGATTCAAGGAGCAACATTCGACCAGGCCAATCGGTTTCTTCGACAACCTCCTCAAGCATTCGATACGATTGACAGAATACGGCAACGTGTCCGGGTGTGTTCTGTAGCAATGCATGGATGTGTTGGCGGATTTTACGGGTATTTCCTGGGCCCCGTTCTGTGAATTTTGAGGTTACATCTGAAGCAATGATTACTGGTCGACGATCTGCAAGGAAGGGAGATGGATAGGACACAGCAGACAATGGACGAACTGATGGTATGCCCAATGATTCGGCATACATTTCAGGCGGCGTGAGGGTTCCAGACATTAGGACCCCGCCTTGGACCGTTTGGAATACCCCTGTACTCACAATCCCTGGATCGAGGAGGTGTGTCGTGATTCGATTTTCATCGCCGCGCGAATTGAGAACAACACACATGGCTGGTGATTGCGCATAACGGTCGAGGATCGATAGCACCGATGCCAATCGATCCGTTGCCATCTCATCTTCATCAGCATCATCAGAATCAACTTGGACAAGAGATAGTTGGGCGATGAGGCCTGGCAAGTCAATCGATTCTCCTGAAATATCTCCAGACAACTCTTGACGAAGCATGGAGAGGATATAGTCGGCTTCGACACGGACCTCAATTTCAGCACCTACATCACCTGGATTTCGTGACACAGCACGTTGCTCCCGAATCCACGTAGAAAGGCGCCCTTTGAACCGTTTCAATGCAGTCGTACACGCGCGCGCGCGACCTAAACTAGCATCTTCCAATGTTGAATTGAGCCCACTTTCCGCGAGCTCCTCACAATATTCTTCCAATTCGAAAACTGTGTCGCGCAGCAATGTATCATTCAACGTCCGACTCAATCCCCGACGAATACGACTTGGCAAATTATGAGCTTCATCAATCACCACAATCATATCTTTCATATCCAAACCCATCGCCTCAAGACTGGAGTCCCGGGTATCTTCATTGAACAAGTGATTGTAATCACAAACCAGAATATCTGCCTGAGATGCTGTTTCTCTAGCAATTTTCCATGGGCATGTCGGTTGCGGTCCTGCGGTCACACGCCAATTTTTTGCATGCTCAACCAATTCATCAACATGCAATGGATAGTCGAGAACTTTGAGGCGGAGACCAGGTGAATCTTCAAGGAATGGTTTGCATTTCCTTGTACCACGTAATTCACCACAAGTTTGTCTAAATCTGGATCCATGTTGCAAGGCTAATTCATTGATACACATGCCCTTTTGTCCAATCATATCCACCAAGGTCACCGGTGATTCACCTTCTGGTAATCTTTCGT
>JAPKEY010000154.1 GCA_028821815.1 Candidatus Poseidoniales archaeon
ACCGCCGCTCTGGACATGTCCATCGGGCACAATTGCACCATGGTCCACAACAACGTTCTGCAGTTTACAACCTTCGCCGATGTTTGCATTGTGACCAATCATGCATCCGGTGATATCGCATCCAAAACCAACTGTAACGTTTAGAAGTAAGGCACTACTTACAATCGAGCATTGTGAACCCACTGTGCCATCAGAATCGATTGCGCTGCCCGATACTTTACCATCGATATTCACGACCACCTTATTTCCAAACCAGTTGCCCCCATCCGCAGGTTGGCCACGAATCCAAGCTTTGTTTCGAATCGATGTTTGGACCGCCTCAATGTAGGATGTGGGTGTTCCTGCATCGACAAAATGGCCCTCAAAGGGGAAACCGGACAATTCACCTTGCTCGGCCAAAACCGGGAATACAACTCGTTCCATACTAAATGCACCCTCAGGCATTTGATCAAATACCTCGGGTTCAAGCAAATAGGTACCAGCATTGATGAGGTTCGAGTAAGCCTCCTCCCGCGGTGGCTTCTCCTGGAATCGGTGAATTCGTGTACTCTCTGAATCGTAATCCGCGACGCCGAATCTGCTCGGATCTTCAACTTCCCAAAGTGAAATGGATGCAAGGGTTTCGGCTTCCTTGTGGGCTGCAAGCATCTCATCCACACGCAAACTGGTGAGCAAGTCACCATTGATGACACAGCATGTTCCTTCACCGAGATATGCACGACAGTTTGCGATGGCACCGCCGGTCCCCAACGGTTCAGTTTCTTCGACGATGATGACCTCGTAGGGCAAATCCAGTGCGGCAAAATGATTACGCATTTGTTCAATTCCATAACCTGCTGCAATCAGGACCTTATCGACCATGCCTTCAGGTAAAATGCTGACCACGTGTTCAATCATCGTGCGGTCCAAGATTGGAATCAATGGCTTTGGCGCATGAAGCGTCCAAGGGCGCAGGCGTGTGCCGAAGCCGCCGGCCAGTACGATGACGTCCATCACTCTCGCGAGTCGGGCCCCCCTCAAGTGCCTTGCTCACCGGGGATAGGTCTCACGCGCGCGCGTCAAAGCGTTCAAAGAGCGGCTTCAGGTCGAATGTGATTGAGGGGAGTCAATGAACATCCATGAGTATCAGGGTAAGCAGTTGTTCCGAGATGCGGGGCTTGCTGTGCAAGATGGTGTTCACTGTACGAGTGTCGAACAGGCACTGGCTGCTTACGATGCCCTCGGTGGCAATGTTGTCGCTGTCAAAAGTCAAATTCACGCTGGTGGCCGGGGCAAGGGGAGTCTCCACAACCCACTGAGTGGGGATATGGTCATGCAAGGTGGTGTCAAAATCGCCTTCAATCGTGAGGAGGTTGAAACCTATGCACAAAATATTCTTGGGAATATCCTTGTCACCAAGCAAACAGGTGCTGATGGTAAGCGGGTCAACAATCTGTATATCGAAGATGGGTGCAAAATCGCCCATGAGTACTATCTCGCAATTTTGATTGACAGAGAGGAGAAGATGCCCCTCATCATGGCTTCATGTGAAGGTGGCATGGACATCGAAGAGGTGGCTGAAAAGACACCAGAGGCGATTTTCAAGGTTCATGTCGATCCGAGTGAAGGTCTGTTGCCAGAGCAAGCGGAAGGACTTGCTGACTCACTCGGACTCTCTGGTGTCGCCATCGATTCATTCGTCGAAAACATTAGCGGATTATTCGATTTATTTGTGTCCAAAGATTGCTCGATGATTGAAATCAATCCCATGGTTCGCACTGAAGATGACCGAATCGTCCTTCTCGACGCAAAGGTTGGATTTGACGACAATGCTCTATTCAGGCACCCTGACATCATCGAATTGCGCGACCTCTCTGAAGAGGAACCAACAGAAGTGCGCGCCAAAGCCGCCGGACTTTCCTATGTGAAATTAGATGGAGACATCGGTTGTTTAGTCAATGGTGCGGGTCTTGCCATGGCGACTATGGATGTCATCAAACTGTATGGTGGTGAACCTGCGAACTTCCTCGATGTTGGGGGTGGAGCCAATGAAGAACAGGTGACCACCGCGTTTGGCATCATCATGGAGGATCCGAACGTCAAGGGAATTCTAGTCAATATCTTCGGTGGCATTATGCGTTGTGATATCATCGCACGCGGCGTCATTGCCGCAACACAAGCCTTGGCTCTGGATGATCCATTGGTCGTGCGCTTGGTCGGTACCAATTTCGAAGAAGGGAGGCGGATTCTCGCTGAAAGTGGTCTCAATATCCACACTGCTGAAACCCTTGCAGAAGGGGCCCAGATGATTGTCGAATTGGTTGGAGGTGAATCGTGATGAGTATCTGGATTAGTGAAAATGCAAAGGTTCTCGTTCAAGGAATCACAGGTAACCAAGGCACATTCCATGCCACCAAGATGGTAGAATATGGAACGGATATTGTCGGTGGCGTGACCCCCCTAAAGGGTGGGCAAATCGTAGACCTCGGAAGTGTACAGGTACCAGTATGGGATACAATGGTTGAAGCCATTGAGTCGACTGATGCGGATGCTAGTGTCATCTATGTCCCACCGCGGTTCGCTGGGGCTGCGATTATCGAAGCCGCCGATGCTTTTTCCCAAGTTCGCGGTAATGGTATCATCGTCTGTATCACTGAGGGGATTCCGACCCTTGATATGGTCAAGGCCGTCGATCACGTTCACAACACAGATGGGGTTCGACTCATTGGCCCCAATTGCCCCGGAATCATCACACCCGGTGATACCGGTGGCTCGAAAATTGGCATCATGCCCGGACATATTCATGCCAAGGGGCGAATTGGAATCGTCTCCAAATCTGGCACACTGACATACGAAGCTGTCGCGCAGACGATGAGTATCGATGAGGGGCAGAGCACCTGCATTGGAATCGGTGGTGACCCCGTCAACGGAACTGGCTTCATCGACTGTCTGTCTGCATTCGAAAATGATGAGCAAACTGAGGCTGTCGTCATGATTGGAGAGATTGGAGGTACCGCTGAGGAAGAAGCGGCAGCATGGGTTTCTGAGAACATGAGCAAACCCGTGGTTGGATTCGTCGCTGGAATGACTGCACCGCCTGGCAAGAGAATGGGACATGCAGGCGCAATCATCAGTGGTGGTAAGGGAACGGCTTCTGAGAAAGTTGCAGCGATGGAAGCTGCAGGCATTCGCTGTGCCAATGATCCCTCGGAAATCGGTGCTGTCCTTCTGGAAAGTCTGAAGGCCGCCGGGCTTCGCTAATCACCCATGGACTTAGCCGCACTCGCGCCCATCGTCATCATATTGATGCTTGGCGCGATTTCACCCGGTCCTTCGTTGGTCATTCTCATTCGGAATACAGTGGAAGGTGGAAAGAAACGAGGTGTGGCTTGCGGAATCGGGCATGGAATTGGTTTTGGCATCTATGCATTCATCGCTATCGCAGGTATCGCACAGCTGAAAGCGAGTGCGAGTGGTGCTGCTAATCTATTGGAGATTATTGGTGGGCTCATCCTACTGCTTCTGGCCATATTGATGTTTAGAGGGTCGAACAACGAGGATACACAGCAGTCTTCAGGCCGCAGAGGATTCGCCGAAGGTTTCCTCATCGCCTTCCTCAACCCGAAGATTCTTGCATTTCTTCTCGCAATATTCAGTCAGTTTGTTCAACCCGATTTTACATGGGCCGAACGAGCAATCGTTGCATGCATCGCGATGTGTATCGATGGTGGATGGTATGTGCTGGTCGCGCTCACCATCTCTGGCACGCCTTTGCTAACAAAAATCGAACAGAATGCACGTAAGGTCGAACTAACGATGGGATGCTTACTCGCAGGAATCGGTATCTGGATTCTGCTGTGATTAGCGTGGTGGACCCTTTCGCTTGGGAGGGCCACCGCTTGGTCCTCGGCTCGGAGGGCCACCACCTGGACCGCGACTCGGAGGGCCACCACCTGGACCGCGAC
>JAPKEY010000155.1 GCA_028821815.1 Candidatus Poseidoniales archaeon
ACCGCCACGTGGGACAGCGAATCAATTGAAGTTGAAGATGAGGTGGTTGCAGCAAATATGGAAGTCTCTTGGACGACCAGTGCCGCAGGTGATCGCGTTGAGTATTGGATTAGTGCCGATGGCGGGACACACTGGGTACCGGTCACAAATAATGAAACTGTACACTTTGACTACCCTGGTACTGAATTGAAATGGAAAGTTCAGTTGGTCGGTACAACCGCAGTTTCTTGGTGGGTTTCCATCGACTATGCATCCGAGTATGAAACGGTGGGGGAATGGGAATCTCCTACATTGTCAACAGGTACCCAAGTGGGTCGAATGCGTGTCACTTGGACTGCTGATGAACCCACTGGAACTACAGCGGCTGTGATGGTTTCCAATGATGATGGCCAAAATTGGGTATTTGCTGAAAATGATGTGGAAATTGATTGGGGTACCAGTGTTGGAAACAAATTAATCTACAAAATCGCCCTGAATACAAGCACCACATTGGTAACGCCATCGATGGATGAACTCACTTTGCATTACGAAGAGGGATATCCAAGTGCAGTTCGTATTGATATTGGCGATGATGGAACTGACGAATATACAGGGACTGGTGGATTGCAAGATCCGATTGTGGTGAATGGGCAACCATTGATTGATGCAATCAACGATGAGATCCCACAAAATGGAGAGGGTACAGTCAATATCACTTTCACAATTCGTGCTGCAAGCCCCGGGCGTGTCCGCTTGTCAGATTTGGATATCACCTATCGCTATCAAACACGTGTAATCGACACGACCATCGATGGGGGCATGCTTGTTCCCGATGGGACAAATCGTATTCTCGTTACGCAAATTGCAATCGGTGACGATGCCTCACTACTGCAGCAAGTCGATTTAACCCTCCAATCAAGCCACGGGGAAGATCCCTTGTTACGCTGGCAGGCAGGCGATTCCTGTACAGAAGAACACGATGTAGATGGAATTGTTCAGTTCGATACAGGGAATTGTACTTCTGTGACCAATGCAGGTGACATTGTCAGTATTCGTATGCCCATCCAAGCAGAATGGGGTTGGAATGATGAATCCTCAACAGAGGTTAACATCAGCGTAAGTGATGATCTCGGTTTGGCAGTCAATAATTACGAAACCGAGAATTTGAATCTCCGTGTTGAAAATGACATACAATTACTTGATTTAATAGCCGTAGACGAATCGGGACGCGAGCTCTTGCCTTACGATTGGATGCGTGGAGGCACCAATCTAACATTCAGTGGGAAAATTGCCTTTGAAGGGACGACATTGTCTCCACAAGCAGGGCAGTTCAACATTGAACTGGTGGGCCAAAATTTAGGCCAAGATGGACAACCTTTGGCAGGATCAGTGGAAGAGGTATTCATGCTCGAAGCCAATCCCGCACATGGACAGTATTACATGACCTTTGAAACGCCGGTTCAATCCAGTCAAGGTGGAATGCTATTCCAAATTTCAGCAGTCTCAATGCCAAACGGGTCAAGTTACATAAATCCAAATTTCAATACCATGCGGATTGTCCTTGATGGAAACAGTCCGTTGGTAATGGATGCGACACCCGCTGACGGGATAGAAGTTCATGCTGGTACACAATCCCTCAGCATCACCATTGAAGATTCAGTTGACCCGCCAACCGAAATCACACTGCATTATTGGGTTGAAGCACAAGATGATTTGAATTACAATTTAGTCCCCGATGCCGATGAATATCGAACCGCCCTATTGCGCTCCCCTGAGCATTTACCTGGCGGCCTCAACATATTCAATGGGATTATCGATGACAGTTCAAACGAGCATGGGGAAAAGGTGTCTTTCTATGTCAGTGGTGCAGATCAGCAACAGAATGTTCTGGCTAGAGGTGGTGGCCCAGTCTGTCCAGACGTCCCGACACCCTGCGGTATTGGTTCAGTCATCATCCCCGACTGGGATGCAGATTTGGTGACCTATTCCATCCGCGAAGAGTTTTCCCCCCTCATCGAGACTGTGAATTCCACTCTCCTCGGCCATGATGGTGAATCACCTCTCCATCCCGGAACCGAATACATCGCTCGATTGTTAATTGGAGATGGGAATGGTTGGCAAGACATTCAATCAGTTCATCTTTCTTTGATTGAGGATTTCGATGATGAAAGGGCATCAATCTGGGCCAATTTCACACATCCTGATGAAGGTCATACCATGCACCTTGAATCAGGCAGTACAGCAGTGGCAGTCTCCAATCTTTACAGTTCGTCATCGACTGAGCCGACCAACAGTAGTATCCTCTATCTGGATATCCGGTTCCAACTGACTTGGTGGTTCCCTGAGGAGTTCGATACAAATGGCGACACCACCTTTGTACCCATTGTCAAAGTCATTGATTGGCCTTGCGACCTCAATACAGATGTTCCTTGCCATGAGGACTCAGGGGGTCTAGGTTACGATGAATGGAGTTTGGACAATGATTTGAGATTCGACATGGTGCCTGGGCACTTTACAGCGACAGATTTAGCTACAGGCCGCAATTTGTATCGCCCTGGAGACGATCCTGAATTAATTGCCGCTGGGCAAGTTGTTCGAATCGGTGGTAGAATTCTATTCAGTGAAGATGCAACACCTGCTCCCGAAGGTGCATTTGACATTGTTGTCGGAGATTTAGAGAGATCATGGTCCGCAGTACCACGTGAAGGTGGTGACTTCACCCTTGACATTCTCGTACCAAATGTTCGCAGTGGTGGGCTTGATATGTATGCCAGTCTCGAAAATCTACCGGGGTTATCGGATGACACAACAGATCAACAGCCTCGGATTCAATTGGTAGTCGATGGCACCCCCCCTGAAATCCGTTCGATTGGGCCCGATGGTGATGTTCGATTGAGTGACACCCATCAGTTGCCAGTCAGTCTCCACGTATCTGACGAGCATGGGTTTGATACAAATCGTCCCACGGAAATCCATTGGCGTATTCGAGCTGGAACCAGTGAGATTTCACGCGGAAACCAACCTTTCCAGCAAGGGACACCGATTGGTGCTGATTGGAGTTGGGAGGGCCTGATGGATTTGACTGATAGTGGATCTATTGAATTGCTTCCTGGTTACATGGTCGATGTATGGATTACCGGTTCGGATGAAGCCGGGAATCCCTACTTGGCAGAAAACAATACCGAGCACACACCTCTTGTCCAGTGGAGATTGATCCGTATTGGCCCTGACATTGATCTTCGAGGTGAGTATACTACAATTTCATGGAACAACCCTTCACCAATCGGTGGTGATGTGGCACAGTTGTCAGTTCAAGGTATCAATAACAATGAACATGCAGGCGATATTACATTTATTTTGATTGAAGAAATATCCACAGACTTGTGGGTCGAAGTTTCCGATGTTGAAACGATTGTCAGCATCGACTCTATGGCCAATTGGTCAGCCACGCTGGTATTGCCAACCAATGTGGTCGAAGAAAGTGAGGTCCACAGATATCAACTCGTTGCGCGTGATAGACATATCGATATTGATTGGGTTACAATTGAACCCCTAGAAGTCAAACCACATACCGCACGTGATGGTGAAGCACTTTCACAGCAAATAAATGACTCAAAGGGATTGTTTGTATTGTATATCATCGCAGTCGCATCTCTTTGCTTTGGTGTTGCGATGTTGGTCCTTTACCGGCGAGAGAGACAATCACAAATCGACGATGAAGCCGACCTGCTAGAGCAGGCAGACACCATCGAAATTCCCGAGAACACCATCGCACCCCCACTCGGTTTTGAGAACCCACCTCCTCCAACAAACATGGCGCCTCCACCCGGTTTCGAGAATGCCCCTGGGCCGAACACAATGGTCCCACCGTTTGCGATTGAGGCTACTGCCTCCACACCCGAGATCAATATACCACTTGATTTCAGTAACAGTGTAT
>JAPKEY010000156.1 GCA_028821815.1 Candidatus Poseidoniales archaeon
CTTTCCGCTGAAAGCACCGCCACCATGCCGCCCCATTCCTCCATAGGTATCGACGATGATTTTACGACCTGTGACCCCGGCATCAGCATGAGGCCCACCCCGAACAAATCGGCCGGTTCCATTGACAATGACGTCTGTATTAGAATCAATCAACTCCGATGGGATAGTAGGGTCAATAACATGCTTTTTTACCTCACTTTCAATGAATTTATGTTCAGCATCTTTGGAGCCAAATCGTTCTAACATATCGTCGTGCTGAATGGCAATCACCACAGCCCAAACACGGCGCGGAGTCCCATAGGCCCCATACTCAATGGTGACCATTGATTTACCATCTGGTCTGGCCCAAGGAAGTAATCCTGTATCGCGAACTTCAGTAAGACGACGAGTTAGAGCTTGGCTCAGCAGCGCAGAGAGGGGCATGTAATGTCCAGAAAGAGTGGGGTAGGATTCAGATTCATCTGTCGCAAATCCAAACATCAATCCTTGATCACCCGCTCCTTGATTGATATCCCCTTGATCAACACCTTGGCTGATATTCGGAGATTGGGTTGTAATCAACAGTTGAACATCGCAGCTATTGGCATCCATACCAAACGCTTGGTCGGTATATCCAATTGAAGCTGCAGTATCACGGGCGATTTTTTCATAGGCTGGTGTTTCACCTTCAACAGTAATCTCACCAGCGAGGATGATTGTACTACCTGCGTCAGTTCCCTTGACCATGGTTTCACAAGCCACACGTGCATGCGGGTCTTGCTGTATGCAGGCATCAAGGATGGCATCCGAAATAGCATCACAGAGTTTGTCGGGGTGGCCCGCAGTCACCGACTCTGAGGTGAACAACAAACTCTCGTGTGACATTAAACCCGGCGAACCTCCTATCGCATATCAATGGTGGGGGCGGGAGCGTTTCACTAAGGAGCACGAAATGATAGCCATTTACCGCCGTGCGTTTCAAGTGTTTGATGCACACGGCGTGAATCATGACCGGGCGCGACGGACGCGATTGGGAACCGACCCATTATCGAACTCACACCTTAGGTGAAGTTCGTGATTTGGGTGCTCAAATGATCGGACACGAAGTGACTGTCGCAGGTTACGCTGAAGCAGTCCGTGGCCGTGGTGCCATCTGTTTTCTGATGCTACGCGATGGCACTGGACACTTGCAGGCTTTTCTCAAGAAGGATAACATGGATGAAACATCATTCGATGCCATTCAGAGTGCCAGTCGAGAATCGACAATTCAAGTCACAGGTGCAGTCGCCCAAAAGCGTCCACCCAAGGTCGCAGAAGGCGAACCTGAACCACCAGCAGAATACGAAATAAATGTCACTTCAGGACAAATTCTAGCTCTGGCTGCAACCCCACTTCCCGTCGGAGTTACCGATGATGTGCATGTCGGCCTGGATATTCGACTTGACAATCGACATCTCGACCTGCGTCGCACACATGTGAATGCTATGTTCCAACTCCGTGGAAAAGTTCTCCAATACGGTCGGGAGCACCTCATAACAGAGGGATTCAATGAAATGAATTCACCCAAGATTATCGCCAGTGCATCTGAAGGAGGAACCAACCTGTTCCCAATAAAGTACTTCGATACTGACGCCTATCTTTCACAATCACCACAACTGTACAAGCAATTGGCAGTACTTGGCGGGCTTGAGCGTGTATTCGAAATCGGACCTGCCTTCCGCGCAGAGAAGCATGACACCTACCGGCACCTCAACGAATTCATCTCGTTTGATATCGAAGGCGCATGGATGAATGATGAAGATGTTATGTGCGTTCAAGAGAGAATGATTCACCATATTTGGAGTCAAGTAGCAGCCAATGACCAGAATTTGATTGATGTCATCAACGAATATAGAGCATCTCAAGATCAAGAGGCGATTTCTGTTGATGTCCCCACCCTACCATTCCCACGAATCTCCTACTGTGAAGCGATTGAAATCGTCAGGGATGGCGGCGGTAAAATCGAATGGGGAGATGACATAGAATCACATCACTGCGATTTGATTGCAGCAAAATATCCGAGCTTCCACTTCCTGCCTCGATGGCCGATGGCGATGAAACCGTTCTACATCTATCACGATGAAAGTGAGAAAGGTGTAACGGGTGGCCAACTCTCACGAGGATTTGACCTCAACTATGGTCGAGACGAGATGACCAGCGGTGGCCAGCGTGAACATCGAGTCGAAGTACTTGAACAAAATCTTCTCAACATGGATCTCAATCCAGCAGATTTCACATTCTACACAGATGGATTTCGTTATGGTGCACCCCCTCATGCAGGTTGGGGGTTGGGTGTCGCCCGGTTACTGATGGTTCTCACTGGCGCAGGTAACGTACGCGAAGTCGTCCTATTCCCAAGAGACAGAAGTCGTGTCACACCTTGAAGCCCATCGACCGAAAAGAACGGGTATCTTCCACCCCTTAGGGGTGAACATGGGGGGTACGCCAGTCTTTGCCTATCTCTTGCTCAAAGAGCACCCATATGGGCGCGAGATGCTGCGACAGATGCTCTCTGAAGGCTTTGCCCCGGCCATCATCATCGAGGAAGATTCTGCTATTGGTGATGAAGAGAGGGAAAAATTCCTCAATCGCATTGAAGGCAACCCAATCGCGCCAACCATCGTCGACCAGATTTCTAACCTCGATGTGCTTCATGTGACCGTGCCCATTCACAATTCAGAGGAAGTGATGCCACACATTCGGGGTATGAATCTGGACCTCATCGTCTTCGGAGGCACACGAATCATCCGCGGGGAAATTCTCGACACACCCAAAGATGGTGTCATCAATTCACATCCAGGGCTTCTGCCTGATTGTCGTGGCTCTGCAAGTCCGGCCTGGTCGGTATACCACGATATCCCCATTGGCAGTACCACACACTTCTGCGACAACGGCATCGATACAGGTGAACTCCTCTTGCGCCGTGAATTTCCCGTCAAACGTGGCATGACCTACGAAGATCTGTGTTACGAGACGCTAGTGCTTGCCGGCGTGTTAATGAAGGAGGCGCTGAGGGCTTATGTTACAGGAAAATGGCCCGAAATGCGCCACCCTCAGGGAGAAAGCCCATGGCCCACCTTCCGCAATGCCCCGCCAGAGATTCTGGAAGTAGTGGACCAGAAGTTGGCCGAACAAACGTATACACACTATGTGGACTGAGGTGAAAAAATGGAAAACCCGTATGCATCTGATGCACTAAATGGAATGAGAGCTGTCGTCTGTGGTGCATCCAAAGGCATCGGACGCGCAACTGCAGAAATGCTGGCTGCCTGTGGAGCTGATGTCATCGCCCTCAGTCGAAGTGCACCGGAAATTATCGGTGTTCGCTCAATGTCACTCGACTTGGAAGATGCTGATGCCATTGAAAAGACGATTTCAGGGGTCTTGGCTGCTGGCCCCATTCACATCCTCATAAACAACGCAGGGGGACCACCAGGTGGCCCTCTTCTATCCAATGATGTCGAGGATTTTGAAGCACCTTTCAAGCGTCATCTTCACGCCGCACATCAAATCACCCAGATGGTGGTTCCCATAATGGAAGACGCTGGAATGGGCCGTATTGTCAACATCATCTCAACCTCGGTACGCGAACCAATCCCCAATATTGGTCTCTCAAACACATTGAGAGGAGCCATGGCTTCTTGGGCGAAATCACTCAGCCGTGAATTGCCAGCCTGTGTCACAATCAACAATATCTTGCCAGGCTTTACAGACACGGGTCGATTGGGTTCACTAGCTGATTCGATTCATGAGAAGACTGGCCGTAGCAAGGAAGAAATCCACGATTCATGGATGTCTCAAGTACCAATCGGCCGACTGATTGATCCGAGAGAAACCGCTTCAGCTGTGACCTTCCTTTGTTTGCCACAATCAGGTGGGATTCGAGGTATCAGTTT
>JAPKEY010000014.1 GCA_028821815.1 Candidatus Poseidoniales archaeon
AAGCAGTTCGACTCGCTGGATGAATACCGAATTGAAGAACATCCTGAGAACATCGGCCTGTGAGATTCGAAGTATACTCAACGAAGGTGGAACGATTGATGACGCCCGCAAACACAAGGAAAAGCGAATTGCTGACATTTGGAACATGCTGTGTATTCACCTTGGGACACCACCTGAAACATTTGATTGGCAGTGGCGTGACAAAGACAACAAGTTCCATCGAATGGGAAAAATGACGCCAAAGCAGTTCGCTGAAGAGTATGTTGATATTGATTGGGAAAATTACGTTTGTATCGTCAATGATCCTCGCAATGAATACTACCGCACCTATACAGTCGACTACCTCCAAAACGTTGCGGGTGGACCGCCCGTGGTCTATCTCAATGTTCCAAATAAGGAAATGAAAGCGGTGACGCAAAAATTACTCGAGAATGGGCTTCCCGTCTGGATGGGGTGCGATGTCGGCAAGGAAATGGAACGCAAGAAAGGGCTCTGGGATTCGAATCTGTTCGATGTTGAAGGACTCTACGGAGTCGAATATGGCATGGATAAAGCTGACAGATTACGCCACAACCAGACGATGATGACTCATGCGATGCTGTTCACTGGAGTCGATGTGGTCAATGGTAAAGCCCGTCGATGGAGAGTCGAGAATTCATGGGGTAGCGATACCGGACAAAAAGGATACTACACGATGAATGACAGTTGGTATGATGAGCATATGTTTGAAATTGCGGCTCCAATTTCTTACCTCAACGAGAAGATGGTTGCCGGACTTCAAGGCAAACCTGTGGTACTTCCTGCTTGGGATCCAATGGGTTCACTGGCGCAGGGCTAAATCCAATCTGCAACTTTTCGAAGACACTGTTTAGCCTCAGGAACAAAGGGCGCGAATAACCACCAATCGTGGAACATACCCGGCCAAATATCGACTTCGATGTCTACGCCTACAGCAGAGGCCTTTTCACCAACCATCCTGCTATCATCTAACAATACTTCATGATCCCCAACGAGGATTAGGGTTCGTGGCAGACCTGTGAAATCACCAAATACAGGGGATATTAAAGGGCTCCTTTTGTCAAACGTATCTGGAACATAATGGTTAGAGCAATCATTCGTAATTGTATGATGAACCATCGAATCTTTACTTGCGTTCGTCTCATAGGTCTGCGAAGAACAGGTCAAATCAGTCCATGGGGAAAACAAAACCGCTGCATCAGGAAGTCGGTAGTCTTCATCTCGTAAACGCATCATTAGGGCGAGACTCAAGCCACCACCTGCTGAATCCCCACTGAGAATAATTTGGTGATCAGGATTTTCAGTAACAATTGCCTTCCAAGCTTTTGCCGCATCGTCTAGAGCAGTTGGGTATGGGTGCTTAGGTGCCAATCGATAGTCGACAGAATGAATGGTGCATGAGGTTATTTTGGATAGATTGGCCAAACCGATTCGATGGGTGGTATTTGAGGAACCGATGCAATAACCACCGCCATGGAGAAACACAAAAATTGTATCTGGATGTACATTCTTCTTCGGACTGAAAGTCATACCGGAAACACCCCCATACTGATTTTTCTTAGTTTTGATACCAAATGGGCTGAACAACTTCGATACCGGCCATGTCTGTAGATTGAGGTAGAAACGAACCATAGAGGGGGAGGGTCGGCACAAACGGTAGAGAGTCTTGTGTGGGCGTAGAGTGAAAGTGGAGACCAGAGCACTTCGAAGGCTCACAGAATCACCCAGCCCAGTGTTCGCACAGGCGTTCAATCAGGCGCCGTGCAGGGATGCCCCACTGGACGATGGTGACAGAGGCTTCACTTCTATCGTCAGCTAATTTTCCTTCTTCAAAGCCAGGTGCACCCAAATCAGAAGGCACAAGCGGTAGTTTATCCCCACCACTTAACACGGTAATTTGGACACCATTCTCTTTCGCTTTACGTGTAATCAATTCTGAACCTTGATACCCTTCTGCTTGTAATAATCGTGCGATGGCTTCCATCAACTGTTCGACCGGATCTGTGCCGATGCCTAAAGGCAAACCTTCAGAGTCACCAATTGAGGGACCATATGCATCGAGAAATGGAAGATCTTGATCATGCTGTGCGAGTAAATCATCGAGACCCCGGCCCAAAACGCGTTTTTTCGACATGTGATTCACTCCAGGGTGAGATTCCACCGTTGAGCCAGATTGGTCGCGAGGTCGCGATAATCCTTCCCTCCATTCGATTCGGGTGCATGAATGTGAATTGGAATGCCTTCACTGGGTGCTTCAGCGAGTTTGATGTTACGTCGAATCGGAGGCTCAACAATCAAATCTCCAAATGTTTCCTTCAATTGTCCTTGGACCTGGCTATTGAGTAGAGTCGGGGCATGCATTGTCATCATTACACCATCGAATCCAAGATTGGGATTGAGGCGACGCCGAACTTCACGAATGGTAGCTGATAGCATGGCGACACCTTCCAAGGCAAAAAATTCAGTTTGAACCGGTACGAGGACCGCATCGCTTGCAACAAGGGCATTGATGGTCACCAAGCCTAAACTGGGAGCGGTGTCGAGTAGAATGAGATCGTAATGTGGCAATAGGGCCTCAAGACCCTCGGATAGACAACGTTCACGACCGAGGCGCGTGGAAAGTTCCTGCTCAAGACCCACCAATGATCGTTCACCCACGACAAGGTGAAGCCCGGGAATAGCCGTTGCATGACGGCAAGACGCAGCCTGTTCAGGTTCAGTGAAAAGGGTTCGAGTGGTATGCATGACGCGACTTTTGTCAATTCCTAAACCGGTCGCACAATTTCCCTGCTGATCGCAATCGACCACCAATACACGTACACCATGAAGAGCAAGATGGGTAGCGACGTTGATGACTGTCGTCGTTTTTCCAACACCACCTTTCTGATTCATAACCGTGACCACTCGGCCTCGATTTGGTGGGGTTGGGCCAGCTCTAGGAAGCGCAATTTCCGCGCGGGGTTCTGCAGAACTCAAAGGATCTGATTGAGGGTCTACAATTTCCTCTTCGGTGAATTCTACCACCAAGGGCGCTGCAACCGCCTCAGGCAGCATATCTTCCTCATCCATGATGCATCCCACTTGTGTCCGCTCTTGTAGCGCTCTTGAGGCTGACGGGGTAAATCGAAGGAGAAATAGCGATTTATCACTCATCAAGCCGGACTCGAAGTCAGAACCCAACCCGCCATTCGTCCGGTTTCAGCATCCATTCCAACTCGAAGGCTGTGTTCAGTGTCACCTGATGTCCAAGTTCGTTCAAGATACACGGTAACTTTACCACCCATGATATCGAATTCATCCAACCATTCTGAAACTGCATTTTCTTCAGGTACGACTAGCGCATAGCCGATTTGAACATCATCACGTAGATTTCCATTGGATGTGATTTGTGGATACAAATCTGGATAGTTAGTGGCTGAAACCATGCGGCTCTCTAGGGATGCCAATTTGTGTGTTTGAGGAATCTGGTCTCGAGAGTGTTCAGGTTTCTCATCAGCCGTGAAGAAACCATCACCTGAATTATAGCAATTTTCACCACCTGGCCATGCGACGCGAACCCATCCTGCATCACTAGAACTAATCCAGGATAGGTTCCATATTGGATCACTACCTGTTCTGTCATCCTTGGCTGCAAAGACGTAGCCGTCAGCACCAAGCGCTGTATTGGCATCAGGGAATGCCGCTGCATCTGCCATCACACAACTCACTGCTTTCTCAAGATTAAAGCGGCTTGAAGAATTATCAGGCATGTGATTTGGCCAAGATACTCGTTGTGTTGCCGATGGTTTACCATCTGAACTATCAGGACGTGTAGTATAGTATGTCTGCCAATCCAATAGTTCGTTTCCTCGCTTAAATGATGTCTGTTCCAACGTATATTTCACTACAAATTCGCCTTCAGGGAATGTGAGGTCAATCGCTTCAGATTCTGTAAATGAACAACCCGATTCTGTTTTGGATTTATCAATGAATACATCGACCGTTTGCTTTGCAGCCAAAGGTTGTCCAGGTATGGCCCAAAGTACCATTTCTGCCCGTCCCAAGCATTCGCCAATTTTGATATGGTGCATTCTAATTTGGATCGCATCTTGGCCTCCAATCGTACTTGTTGATCCTACTTCCCAACCCCAATATCCATCATCTGTTTCTCCAGTCAACCCTTCTTCAAGCATTGTTAACCCGAAAATATCGTAGAGATTTACTGGATGCATTGGCAATACTGCTGCACCAATTAATTCTGAAATTGTATCCGAACCAATCAGGCCATCGAATGTTGTTGCTTCTGAACTGAAAGATTGGCCTTCTGAATCAACAAAATTGAGTGAAGTTTCCGAACGCAACAAACTTCGTTCTGTAATTTCATGCCACTGATTAACTTCGATATCCAACTGATTGTTTCTTCTCAACCATTCTAGAGAACTGCAACTATCTTGATTAATGGCTGACCAAGTATATCCTGAGAGATCGGCACTGAGATCATAGTTGAGGTTTGATTGGACGGTGTTCCAAGTTCGCCCATAGGCATCTTTGGCCATCACTGCCCCTTCAAGGTCTGTATTACTTGGATCGATAAGATCGGTGATGGCCCCATCTGTAATCGAGGAAGAGCCTGTGCCTGTGAATTCAATGCGAAGTTCATCACAGACATCATCTAATGCACTGGGGGATATTGCATCTCGTAGCAAGGCAACCATTTCATCTCCATCTGCGAGAAGTAATCCATTGCTCACAGTGAATTGTAAATCATCCCCGTAACGAGAGGGGGCCGTTTGATTGACTGAGGCCTCATTGCTAAGATACCACCATCCACCTGCACCCGTCAGCAATAATACAACGAGAATAGTTGCAATGGTGGTTCCATCCTTGTACCATGCAGTTCGCGGAATGGACGAAGAAGAAGTCATTTTAATTGAACTTGATATGGTTTCGATAACATCGGGTTCAAGTTCTTCTTCATCAAGAATTTCGGCTTCAAATACTTCGGCCTCTAGGATTTCATCCTTATCAAATTCTTCTTCGGGAGTAAAATCATCGTCATCATCGTCGTCGAGTATGAGAACATCTTCATCCTCTTCTGAATCAATAATTCGGGCAATCAAATCTGCCTTTTTTCCACTGATGGTTAAGCCCATTTCTTTGAGGCGGACCTTCAACTCTGCAACTGTCATCGCAGAGAGTTCATCCTCGTCCATGGGCCATCCTCAGAGAGGATGGCAATGCCTGCCGCTTTCAACCTCTTCGCTCAACGTGTAAACCAACACTGCGTTCTGAGCAAATCTCAGCTGTTCCGCATGCCATCTATTTGCTCTTGCGTCCAACCGGCTCCGAGTAGTTGCTCATCGGTCCATGCTGTTGCTGCATTCTCAGTTTCTGCGGGTTCTTCAGTCGGCATCTCTGCTTCCACTTCGATTTCAATGGGTACTTCCTCTGAGACAGTATCATCTTGCTCAGGTGTAGCTGCAGCCTCTGCCAAGGTCTGGCCCTCAATATTGGAGGAGTCTGTATCCTCTGGTGTATCAATTTCAGGCACACCCAACTGGTCACCCCGTTGTTCAGCTTCTGCCGCTTCAAGGACCTCTTCCTCGACCTTCTTCTCAGGACGGCCTTCTGGATACTTGAGTTTCTTGTATGCTTTACCAGTCTTCTGGGCGCCTATGAAAGCGAATCCAGCCATCAGGAAGGTGATGAGTCCCACGGGTACCGTGAACATACGTGGCCAATAGACTGCCACTTCGATATCCATGGTTGCAAGTGTGCCGGGATTGTCTACAGGATTTACCCATTCAACAAGAATACATTTCTGGCCCGGTTGAGTGTAAAGAGTAAATTCGACCTGTTCACCGGGAGGGAGGGAAATTTCACTAAGATACCACGAATCGTCTGGTAGTGATTCGTGGGTAGGCAATACTCCACAGTCGCCATCAAACATACCTGCCTTGAAATCCGTAGAGCCCGTGTTACGATAGGAAACAAAGGTGACATCGACCCGAACAGCAGAAGTTGAACCCATGTCAGGTAGAGGAGGGGGAATGTAGATGTTCATGGATGCTGAAGTAGCATTGGATGAGCCATCCCATATCTTATCGCGATATTCCTCGACATCGCCACCATTACGAACCCATGCCTCAGCTTCATTTGGGCTCATCTGAGCCTGTGGATTATCTGAGACATCCCCATGAATTGGCCCTGGGAAGAAGGAGAAAATACCCAAAACGATTGTAATCGCCAAGAATAGATAGACATTGATTCGGGCACTATTGCGCTTTTTCTCAAGCATCTCAAGGCGATCTTCACGACCTTGACGGCGAGCGCGTGCATCCTCAATCTCAGCAAGAGGGTCAAATTGAGCTGGATTTACATCCGCAGGAGGGCCACTAGGACCGGCAACTGGAGGGCCTGATGGCCCCGCTACATCAGGGGCTCTAGTGGGGCCAGTGAGGGGCGAGCCGGGGGGGCCGGCGACGGGCTGCATGAATTGTCGACTACCGGATTGCCATTTCAAAGCCTCGCTTCTCGCACGCGCGCGAGCGGGGGTGCGAGCGGGCGCGCGGTCACGCGGTTTTCAGACGTAGGACTCAAAACGGAAGCGGTTCCGCCCTGATTCGATGACACTGCGCGTAGCCATCTTGTCTCGCGGCCCTCGGCTGTACTCCACAAGACGCCTTGTAGATGAGGCAAATGCACTCGGTTGCTCGGTTGATGTTTTAGATCCAATGAAGCTCTCTGTGACCGTTGGAAATGATGGACAGAGAATACTGCATGAAGGCTGGAATGTCGAAGTGGATGCTGTTGTTCCACGAATTGGATATTCAATCACAAGCCACGGGGTTGCAATTGCTCGTCAATTTGAACGTATGGGAACATACATTGCAAACAGTAGCGATGGGATTCAGAACAGTCGTGATAAATTGCACGCAACCCAAGTTCTCTCAGCAAATCATATTCCAGTACCAACAACTGCACTGGTTAGAGATTGGCGTGACGTTGAGAGGGCCATTCGCCAAGTCGGGGGTGTACCCTGTGTCATCAAGGCACACGAAGGAACTCAAGGAAATGGGGTGTTCCTCGCGCATACCGAACGAGAAGCAACTGAACTTGCATGGAAAGTTCTCGAAAATTCTGAACGTGTTCTCGTTCAGGAATACATTCGTGAAAGTCACGGTCGTGATGTTAGAGTACTCGTGGTTGGAGGCAAGGTAGTTGCAGCCATGCGCCGACGTGCACACGGTAGAGAATTCAGATCAAATTTCCACTTAGGTGGCAGTGTTGAGGGTATTGATTTACCCGAGGATTACGCACGGATTGCTTGCAAAGCGGCCCGGCTTCTCGGACTGGATGTAGCCGGTGTTGATTTGCTTGAATCATCCAGAGGACCACTACTTCTCGAAGTGAACTCAAGTCCAGGACTTGAAGGCATAGAGAAAGCGACTGGCATCAATGTCGCAGGTCATATTATGGCTCACGTCGTAGAAAATCACGCCTTTACACCAATCGATTTGAATCAATTGCTTTCAAACAAAGAGGGGCATGGTACACTTTCATTGAAAGTACGTCGCTACCCTGAACTTGTGGGGCGTCGGCTTGGTGATTTGATGACATTTGATGATGATGGGAGCATTGCGGCCATCGCTCGTGCTGGGGCTCACATTTGGAACCCATCTAGTGATCTTGTTCTTCGCGAAGCGGATGAACTCATCTTCTACGGTGAAATTGAGATTCTGCAGCAGCGAATTCGTCCATTGATTCAACAAACGCTTGATGCTCGTTTTACCGCACCAGAAAAAACACAACCATGGGATGAAGATTCGATTTCCGAGAACGATGCTGCGTGGGCTGCACGAGTTCCTGAATATCATTGGCGATATCGACGCCGCTGAAATGCCCGGCATTTTCAAATCGCACATCTTTGGGGCGGATAATCCGAATCACCCTGCGTAGCATTGATACCATCACCCCCCGACTGCGATATCCCTTCGGGGATGGGATTGCTGGGGCGTTGTGCCCTAGGACGGTAGCAGTATGCAGGATGGAAATCAAAGAAAATCAATAGAAAATAACTGGGCGGATGTAACAAGAGGAGGGCGCTTTGCCACCCCTTTTTCCGAAGAATCTTTGGGCGTACCATTTGGGTTACCAAGCCGCTTGACACGATTGGCTGAAATGCCATGGCATGGTTGCTATGAAATGCAATTGGCAAGTGAAAAGAAGAGTGTACATACCCTTCGTTCCTACCGAACTGCAACCAAACAATTTCTCACAACGGTGCTCCCGGGGGAACTTCCACCTTCTTGGGATGCACTGCAGGGTATTCCTGTGAAAGATATTGCTCGATGGGTTGACCCAAACAATGGCCGTCTTGATATCTGGATTCAATCGATATCACATCTTGCATCTGCAACAATCAATGCACGTTTGGCATCGGTGAGTCATCTCTTGAATTGGGTCGGACATCGAGTTCCAGACTGGGTGACACGACCACAAAAGGGACGGAGTTTGCCAAAAACGCTCACACACCGTGAAATTGAACGATTAAAGGAGGCTGCTGCGACTAGTGAGAATCCTTTTGCTAATGTTGTTATTATTCTATTTCTCGATACTGGCATGCGTGTTTCTGAGCTTTGTGCTCTAGATCGTTCTTCAGTAGATCTTGATGATTTATCAGCGACTGTTCGTGATGGAAAAGGTGGTAAAGATCGTCTGATTCTGTTCACCAAATCAACCGTTGATGCCATTGAGGCCTATGGACGAGTTCGAGACCAAATCGTATCTCGGCACGTTCCTTCCGATGCACATAGAGATGCACTCATTCTAAATCGACGTGGGCGAAGGTTAACTCCTCGTGCTGTTCAGAAATTGATGGATGTACTTGCTGATGCGGCAGATATTCCACGCTCAAAACTGAGTCCACATACACTGCGACATAATTTTGCCACAGGATTGTTGGAAGGAGGAGTTGATCTTGTCAGCATCCAGAGATTGATGGGTCATGCGAATATTTCTACAACTCGTGTCTATCTTGAAATCGGTGACCAGAGTCTCCGAGAAATCTATCACCGTGCACAATCGGTTAGTCGTGCACTAGATAATAATGAAGAATCGTGAGGTTTCAATCCTAACGCTTGCCCCATTTCTTCAAATTCGCTCTCCAATCGGGAGTGGGGATGGTCTTGCTACTAACTTCAACCGTTTTGTCATCCTTCTTCTTTACAGCCGCCTTTTTCTTGGCTGAAGATTTCTTGGCTGGAAGTTTCTTTTTGGCCTTGGCTGTGCCTTTGGCAGCGGCAGTCTTGGCGGACATTGCAATGGTCTTCGCTTTGGTTGCGACCTTCTTTGGAACCGCTTTTGCCTTTTTGACTACTTTCTTACCGGTATTCTTAGCTGCAGCAGCAACCAATTTCTTTGCCATGTTCGCAGTAAGGCCAGCACTAAGCAACTTTTTCACACTCGCTTTTGCCAATTGATTAGCCGTTCGGATACCCGAATCAACCAACTTTTGTGCAGTCGATTTACCAACGCCTGACACTGTTTGTAGATTTGCTATTGCTTTGCCGTCACCGGAAGACTTCTTCTTCGCCATGATTACCGCTCCAAACCGTACAAAACGCCGGACGTATTGAAGTTGTTCTTCTTCTCGCATGGTCAAGAGCGGACCAAAGGAGGTGCGACACATCACCAAAAGTGTGGAATTAGATGCGATGGAAAGCCAACTGTATGCACAGGTTCATTCCGGTAACCCGGAAATGAAAATAGATGCTGATGGACGATTGCGCCATTCAAATTACCCCGGGGCTGAAGGCAGTCTTTACCTCGGCGATGTTGGTGATGCACTTCTGCGCTGCTTCGGTGCTCACGAACCACCACGTGTTACGGAGATTCCCGGTTTTGATCAACAGATTTGGCGAATCGTTGTGTCAGACATAGGATTGAGTGTGACCATTGAGAGTCGTTCGTATTGGGGGTTCGGATTGTTTTCTTCCTGTTTCCTAAACTCGATCCAAATGACTGGGTCACTCATTCGTCGTGCAAGGTTGGCTTTCGATTTGTGTGCATCTCTAGGAAGAAACCCCTGGGAAGCGAAACGGATTGGACGATTCGCAAAGGCAACTGGAGTGTCTGCTAGCAATGAAAAAGCCGAATGGGGTGCACTAATTGAACGAGGACATGCAGATTTAGTCGATTCAATCGACACTGTTCGTTCAAAGGCACATGCACTTGAGAAGGAATTGCCCACACTTGCTGAAGATGCACCTGACCGTTGGGATGAGGATATTGCTCTCGAAGAAATCGGTGCTGCTTTGGCGGAATGTAATGTGGCCAGTGATGCATTGCACGACCGTTCTGCAACAGGTGTTGAACGAGCGCTTTCTCGTGCAGAATCTCACATCATTGAAGCGGACCCGAGAACGGAGGTTGCTGCCCAACATTCCGGAGGAGATGTCTTGGAAGAAATGGCGGCCATCGAAGCAGACGAACTTGATCTTTCAGATACTGTGCTTGAATTAAGGGAGTTACCTCGGGAACCTGTCATGACGCATGATGCGTTAACACAACAAGATATTCCTTTTGTCGATCTCTCCGAAGAGGAGTAATCAGAAGCCGGTCAATTGTGTCCAAGCCCACTGTAGGACACCATGGTTGAGCAAGTAAATCACGATGCTCACAGAAATACAAGCGAAGTAAAGAGCTCCTTTTGAAATCTGAATTGCGTCTTCGCTCTCCTCATCGAAATAGCGAATGAGACCAGCGGCCTGCTGGATGTTGGGGCCACCCTTCTTCTTCGACTTCTTTACAGCCATGCGATTCGCCGACCCGCCTTTCATATTTCAAGACGCCGAATCCAAATATATTGGAAAATGACCCCTTTCAGGGGTCGAGAGTCTCGATTAAGACGACACCATTGTTGAATTCGACAATGCGACTTGCAGCGTCCATTGCGGAATCAATACCATTGGTCATGAATAGTTCGCGACGGCGCCCGTCCTCGGTTTGGAGTACTAGTCGATGGCTGAGTTGTTCGAGCACTTTGCGGTCTACTGTTTGCCACACCCAAGCATCTGACTCGATGGTCATGAGTGCTTCAACTGGAACCAGAGGCCCTTGCGCTGCGCCTGTGCGGCGAGCACGGTCTGTCAACTGTGTCAGTTTCGCTGCAGTCTCAACTGCGTTCGTTCTTTTTGTCTCGCTCTCAGATGCATATCTGCGAGCCGGCTTTCTCTGTGTTGTCATTTGGATCCCATCCTGTAACCATTGGTTACAAATCTGTCATCGGAGACAATGTAGGTATAACCGTTCGGGATGAAACGCTGGTCAAAATATGGATTTCTTTACTCCTCTTCATCTACCGAATGCTTGAGATGGATTAGCAATGGTAAGGTGACGATAATGACAATCAATGAAACAGGGATGAAGTTTGTCCCGAGAAGGGAAAATGGTAGGATGGAGAACAATACTAATCCCTCCAAACCACGCCGTTTCCAGTCGATTTGTGGTCTGTGTTCGGGAAGAGTCGCAAGGATGGGCATTACTATTGCAATGATGAGTATGGGGAGTTGTGCATACGCGATTAATGTAAGACCCGGCAAGAGAGCGGGGGCCAGAATGACACCTGTATGAAATCCCCATGCTTCAGGACGAGGGGAGGCATCGTAGCCCATTGTTGGAGTCAACGCACCAGCAATTCCACACAGTAATATCCAACCAACTGCCAATCGAGAAAACCAGAGAGCATTCCAGAATTCATCCGGCATCGCCAACCAGGATAAGCCGATCACAATCGATGCAGATGAAAGGAAGAAGGTCAGCATCAATCCAGACCAACGACGTTGTGTTGCCACACCCCTACTCGAATGAATTCGTAATGAGGATATTCTGTGAGCAATCAGACTCAACAACATCCACGCAACAGGACTGGAAGATATATCGAGAAAAACAAAACCGATGCAAAATGTAGCGATGAGACTGGGGGTGGTTGCATTCTCGATATTCACAAGGGTAGGGATAGCGACAATCGATAAACCCAATCCAAGCAATGGATAAACGGCACTATACCAATCCAGAATAGATGATTGATCAGTAAGGGAAGTTGCAGTGATGGTTGTAAATCCTTCTGAATCGACGCCCCAACCGAGAAGAAGAAGCCAGAAAAGTGTAATCCAGCGGGATTCATTGACATCTGGTTCACACAAAGCGAAACCTGCTGAGAAACCAAGTAACAATCCAAGCATGAGGCCTGCAGGACCATCGAATATGTGGAGAATGGTCGACATTCCAGTCACGTGTTCAGGGAGGTATCCGGCCACCTGTGCGTCGGTTAAGTCGATTGTCCAAAATGCATAGATTCGAAAGAGTACTGCCAACGAAATTATTGCAAATGGCACTCTGTGAATCCATTTTGGCATCCAATCTCTACCCAGCAATAGGATTGGAACTATCAGCAAACCGATGGTTAGCACCAGAGTCGTGCTGTTCGCCATAGGGGGTCCTTTCATTCACGGCCGTTGAAGGTTGGGCGTGGCCGATGCGCTGAAGTTAGGCATCACATCGCAGAGGTATGGGCGAGATGGTTTCGGATTGGCGCGCCCATGCTGCTGCAAGTGAATTAGCCAAACTGGTCGATAGATTGCGCCCCGGAGAACTTGACATTTGGCTCGATTCAGCCACGCCAAGGCTCCCTGAAACCGTTCGGATTAATCCATGCAGGCCTGATGTAGAATGGACGCAGAATATTTTGCTTGAAATGGGCGCCAAACCCATCGAATGGTTCACTGGTTCAGGAGGTGCATACACACTGCCATGGAACAAATCAAAATGCCCTGATGAAGGGTGGCGTCTGAATATACAATCGTTGCATTCAACTGGTCGAATTACACAACAAGAGGCGGCATCAATGATGCCTGTACAAGCCCTAGATGTGCGACCCGGACAGCGTGTTCTCGATATGTGTGCAGCACCTGGTTCCAAAGCCACCCAAATTGCAGAATATCTAGATGGTCAGGGGTTGGTGGTTGCGAGCGAACCTAATCCTGGGCGTTCCAACCACTTGGTTTCGAATACACAACGTGCAGGGCACCTAAACATGGTTGTCGTTCAGGAAGATGGTCGAAGTTTTCCAAGGGTTGCAGAACCTGGATTTGATCGTGTGCTGGTCGATGCCCCCTGCACAGGTAGTGGTACAACCCGAAAAAATACTGATGTTTGGAAGAAATGGAAACCACAGCATGGAGAACACATGTCTCGATTGCAAATTGGCATTCTTTCCAGAGGTGCTCTACTCCTTCGACCCGGTGGGAAAATGGTGTATTCTACCTGTTCTATCGATCCTCAAGAAAATGAACACGTCGTCGAAAGCGTACTCGAACGATTTCCTTGGTTATCACTGATTGAAATAGATCCAAGTGTAGTTTTTCCTGGTTTGCAGGTACGTTCTGGGATGACTGAGAAAACGCAACCATGTATTCGAGTTTGGAACGATGAGAACGATGGTTCGGGATTCTTCATTGCAATCTTTACTCAAACAGAAAATGATCATGTTTCGGCACGTGCAACTCGTCCACATCCACGCGATGCAGGAAAGGAACCGATACCGATTGAACCCAGACCGCCGAAACAAAAAGATTTGCGAATCCCTGAGCAAGTGGATCTCAATTTGTTTACTGAATGGGGTGTGGAATCAGAAGGATTATCGATGTGGCGAAGAGGGCATTATGCACATATTAGTACGGAAGAAATTCGTGATTGGATGTGGAGTTCTCCTCGTTTGACAGCCAAAAATCAACTCTTTCCTGGTGGACATTGGCAACCTGTTCGTGTCCTCCAAGCTGGACAACCGGTTTGGAAACTCAGAAATGAACACAATCGCTTAATTTCTACTGGATTACATGGTATAGCCCATCTTGTACACAATCATAGAATTCAAATTGATGCGATGCTGGTCCAACGTTTGCTATCAGGTGAAGAACCTGGGCGTTCAACCCTTGGTCCTGATTTTCAGAATGTTAGGGATGGGGGTATACTGCTAGAACACAATGGTGAATTCCTTCCTGCTTGGATTGCTGGAAAACTCAGTCTAATGATGTCCGATTCAGGTCAACATATCCTCAGATGGAAACTAGACCTCTAGTCACGACATTCATGCGCCATCGACCATTCCGTGAGGCATGGGCACGGAGAAGGTGGGTGCTTGGATGCCCTTCTTTGTCGCATTCATTTTGTTATCCCTTGCAGGATGGGGATTGTGGTCTATTCCAGAAAATTCTGATTTCATTGAAAAAAAATCTGATGAAACCATTCCATATTTCGTCGAATATTTTCCCTCCGATATGGGGGGCGATGTGCCAGATGATGATGTAATCCGAATGGCTTGGTACCCGGTAGAGAGTGAATTAGGAACCCTGAAAACTGATGATCGATATCTTGAACTCGGAGAACTATCGATTGTTGAACATGCCTCTAAACCAGCCACTGCGATACTGCATTCCACTATCATATGGTCCTCTGAACAGTCCCTGAATATCACAGTGAATATCAATTTAACATCCGAAATTGAGAACGGTATTCTTCGACTCATATTAATCGAAGATGATGTTGATATGTTTGGCCGTACACCCACACAGCACGCAGTCGTTCGACTCTACGACCCTACACCAATCAATGAAGGAAATGGTACAATTTATCGTGAATTGACACTTGTCAATGGCTTGAATATCGATGATGCACATCGCCTTCGTTTCGTGATACTACTCTCTGATATGATGACTGAAGAAAATTATGCATTGCTCAACATGCCCGTACCTCTCGCAAACAGTGGACCCGTGGAAATGGGGCAACGTGTTTCCACTTTCATGGGTTTAGGAGTCATCATATTGAGTCTGACCGCCATTATTCGAGCGGAGTGGAAACGCGAGGTGATGTTGCCCAAATTACGTGGTGGTCGTAATGCTCAAGGTAAACCCATTGCATACCTCAAGGCAGGGCGGAGAGATGTACATCTACGAGAAGTTCGTGTGTTGGCACCATGGAAATTATCAAAGGGGATTCGTGCAATGGATTTGCCTGCAGGAACTGAAAAAAAAATTCCTGTTCATGTCAAACCTTCACAGGTAGGTGATGTGGTTCAAACTGCGTGCATCGAGACGCAATGGAGCATTGAAGTCGACGAAATGGGTGGCTGGGTCCTCGACCTTACACTCTACAAGGCGCCACCAACATAGATTCAAAGTCCGTCGGGAATACCGCGAATTATGATTGACGACACCGATCGTCGGATCTTGACAGTTCTGCTCGCCGACGCACGAACTTCAATGCGTTCGATTGCAGAAGAAGTGGGGGTTGCTCTCGGCACTGTTTCAAATCGGGTCAAGAGAATGGAGGCGATGGGTGTAATCCATGGTTATGGAGTTCACCTAGATGCCGAGAAGGTGGGTTGGACAATGACTGTCCTTTGTGGCCTCCGAATTGAAAAAGGAAGGTTGATGGAAGTTCAGCGAATGATTGCTGATGATCCTCGGGTGTTCGGTATTTATGATGTCACAGGTGAATTTGACTCGATGGTTCTCGCGCGAGTACGCGACCGTGCACACTTGGATGATTTGTCAAAAACAATCTTGTCGTGTGAAGGAATCATTCGAACGGTGACCCATGTGGTGTTGAATACCGTCAAGCAAAATGGTGTTGAACTTCCTTAGCAAAGGGGCTCCCCGTCCGAGGGTTCAAGAACGCCCGCTCGACAGTTTCGCCTATGGCCGTCTCCGGGACAAGAGATGATGTGGACCCGGCAACAGCCGACTGCCTACCTTCCCATCTCCGTTGGGCCAATCTTTTGCTGAGACACCCAGTCAGTGATTCTGCACCAATCCACAACTTTGGTCGTTGGGAAGATCAGCCACATCAACATCTACCGGCGGCTCGTTTAGCGGCATCCCCTTGGCAGGGATTACTAATTGCCGACGAAGTTGGTCTTGGTAAAACAATCTCTGCAATTCGGATTATTCGTCGACTCCATGCAATTGGAGAAACCGGTGCTGTCATCATTGCTTGTCCTGGCTCACTGCGTTCAAAATGGAAACAAGAATTGCACCATCGAGGAGATATTGAAGCAGATGTTGTGGACAGTGGAAGACGATTATTGAGAGTTGTCGAGCGATTGATTGCAGGTGAGCCTCGAATCATCATCGTGAGCCATGGGATTCTACGACGTGCTGCAACCCTTGAGCAATTAATGGATACATTGCCAGAAGTAATGCTAACCATCATCGATGAGGCACATCATTGTCGCAACCCGCGTAGCCGTTTGCACGACGCTGCACAATTGTTGACAATGCGCTCTCGACAAAGTGTACTGATGACTGCTACGCCAATCAATCTGCGTGAGGAGGAACTTTGGGTACAACTCAGTTTACTTGCTCCTGACCGATGGCCAACCATCGAACAATTTCATCGTACCATGAGGCCAACACGTATGCTGAATGATGTATTGGATGGTATATCTCGACCAGTTCCAAATCTACCGAGAGCACTGGACCACTTTCGTGCGCTTCAACACACGATTGGGTTTGCAGGTGACCCACGTCTTGAACAAGCGATGAATCTAATCCAAGATGAAGACGCTTGGACTGAATTCAGAATTGAAAATTCTAGAATCG
This sequence comes from Candidatus Poseidoniales archaeon, assembly GCA_028821815.1. Classification (GTDB taxonomy): domain Archaea; phylum Thermoplasmatota; class Poseidoniia; order Poseidoniales; family Thalassarchaeaceae; genus MGIIb-P. The sequence goes on from JAPKEY010000014.1 coordinate 16,659, forward strand.
TATTGGCGAATTTGATTCGTCGTTTACGCCCTCTGAACGATCTCCTAGTACGAACTAGACGACGGGATCTGGATTGGCACATGGCACAGAGATCTGCAATCACACTCGACATAAACCTCACACAAGAGGAGTGGCGACTTTACGAAGCTGCACGAGCATGGGCAAGAACCCTCATCCAAATGCGACACCCCGAAGGTGAGGTCTTCGACTGGGCACTTATCGTGCCAGAGAGAATGGCTTCTTCTTGTCTACCTGCCTTTGCAGGGCATGTTGTGCGACAACTTCACTCACAAGCCCGTGAAGCCCTCGATGATTCGATTGACGATGAAGCAGACATCGATTTGGAAGATGTCGAAATTCGTATGCTTCGTCGTCTCGGGAATTTGAATGAACTAGTCGAAGCTGCGGAAGCATTGGGTGATACGGATTCAAAATATGATGCGTTTCGCTCATGGATTGTAGAAAGTCTCAACGATGATGACACAGGGGGAATTCTGTTGTTCAGCCATTTCCACGCAACATTGCAGCACCTTCAATGTCGATTGACTGCCGATGGAATTAGTTGTGAGGTTATCACAGGTCGAACCCGAATGCAAGATCGAGACGTGATACGAGAGCGATTCAAAAATGAAGAATTTGATGTATTACTGTCGAGTGAGGTTGGTAGCGAAGGCCTAGACCAACAACACTGTCACAGATTAGTGAATTACGATTTGCCTTGGAATCCAATGCGAATCGAACAGCGAATTGGTAGATTGGATCGATTTGGCCAAACCGCGGATGAAATTCAAATTCTCAATCTTGCTGTAGAAGGAACGATTGATGCTGCCATCTTACACAGACTGTACCATCGAATCCGTCTGTTTGAAGATGCGCTTGGAATGCTTGACCCATTGCTGGGAGAGGCGATGCGGATGGTTGCACGGACGGAATTGGGTCGACCCGTTGGTATGAGAATGGTTACTGCTGAAGGTGCGTCAAGTGAAGATGATG
>JAPKEY010000157.1 GCA_028821815.1 Candidatus Poseidoniales archaeon
TCGCCGTTTTACATCGTGGCTGCGGTGGTCTAGTGGTTAGGACGGTAGATTGTGGCTCTGCCACCCCGGGTTCAACTCCCGGTCGCGGCCCCATTACTCAATTCCGAGCTCATGCTGAGAAATTTCATGGCCCATTCGGGTGGCCTTGGTTTCCAAATATGCACGGTTTTCTTCATTGATTCCAACAACCAATGGCATTCGTTCAGTGACTGTGATACCCAAATCTTGTAGTGCACTAACTTTGTCCGGATTGTTGGTAAGAAGGCAAACATCAGAAATTCCAACCGCTCGAAGCATGTTGGCTGCAATTCGATAATCGCGTGCGTCAACCGGATGGCCGAGCATTAGGTTCGCATCGAGTGTGTCGGCACCTTTATCCTGCAAATTGTAAGCTTGTATTTTCGCGTGTAAGCCAATACCGCGGCCCTCTTGGCGTAAATACAGAAGGCATCCCCATCCATGCTCTTGGATGGCCTGAAGCGCAGCGTCAAGTTGTGGGCCGCAATCGCATCTCGCTGAACTGAATGCATCGCCGGTTAAGCATTCTGAATGAAGGCGAACCAAAACGGAGTCGGGGCCATCCATATCACCTAGTGTTAAAGCGACATGATCAAAACCAGTTTTTTTGTCGTGAAAAACACGAATTCGAAACTCACCATGGGTAGTGGGTAACCGTGCATCTGCCGGAACATCACCTTTCTCGACTATCGGTGTCATACGGGTGCCTCCTTACGAATTCGGTAATGATACTCGCCAGCCTCTTCGTCTATACTCAGAAGTGTATCGCCACTTCTATTCAAGAGTGCTGGAATGTCCATTTTGGTTTCAGGGTCATCAGCCATCACCAAAATGATGTCACCGAAAGACATCGTTGCAAGTACACGTTTGGTTTCATGAACGGGCACTGGACAGTGGAAACCAAGCACGTCGAGGGTGACGTTCGCGTCTACATGTGCCATGGTCTACGGCGGGTGCTCTCCTTTCTTCAATGCGACGGGGGTTTCCATGAGGGGGATTGAAGCGGGAACCTGTGCTGGAGGGAATGTGCGAGCGAAACAACAGAGTAGTCCAAAGGACGACTTGTCTTGGCCTGAAGTCGGTGAAATGGCCTACGGTTACCTACGCATTCCTTTCGCCTTAGTATTTGTCGAAATTATTTATTGGTGGGCCACTGAACCAGATGCCAGTCTCGAACCGTTGCAAGTTTTCTTGGCATGGTTATGGTCAGGAGTTTCCAATCTATTCTGGCCAGGATCTGCCGAATTGGTGTTCCATGGCCCATCCCAATCTTGGACTGGCGTCAATCTGATTGGCTCAGGATTTGATTATGGCGAGGTGCCATTGTACATTGATGCAGAATGTGCGGGGGTGCATGCAATAATGTTCCTTGGCGTACTAATGTTGTTGACCCCCGGTGTTGACAAAAGAATTCGTAATCGCTCTTTGATTGGGATGATATTCATTGTTCAATTCCTGAATTTCCTCAGATTGATTGCCCTGTATCCCATCGGAATGATGTACGGTGAAGCACAGATGAATGAAATGCACGAATTCATTTTCCGCCAAGGTTTTCTAATATTACTTGTGCTGTTTTGGATTATTTGGTACATCCAGTTGGACCGGAATGGGGTTCGTAACACCAAAGCCAAGCCGACCTTATCCGACATCCCTAAACTAGAGCAAATCAGAATCCGAGACTCACTTCCGACTGCATCAATTGTGACTCTAATTCTTTGTGCAATTATTGCGATTTGGGCTACCCATGAAGTGACAATGAAAGATGAAAATCTTCATTTTAAGACCATTTCGGAGGAATGTGAGGGCACTGAATGCAACACAGATGCTGCAGAAATTTGGCCAAATGCGTGGAATCGTTCCGTACGATTATGGTTATTTGCAGGAATTCTCAGCGGTATGGCCATCCTCAAAATAGAACCACTTAGCATTGGAGATGGTGAAGAATAGTCAATCCGCGATTTGCACATTGATATTAGTGCCATTGATCGATTTTCCTTTGAGGGCATCCAGTGCGTGCTGGGCCTTCTCCCTGTGAATCTCAACTACTGCTTGTGTGCCATCAGTTTGAATTTGCCCGATAGCCAAATCTGGTAGCTTAGCCTGTTCGGTCACAAAATTGTGTATGGCCAGTTTGGATGTTTCACTTGTGAATAATCGAATAGGGACCATTCCGAAAACATCCGCACTTTCCCCCCAATCCATTTGCTTGCGCACAGGATCGCGATCTACTCCTTCCGGGAGTTCTGGAGCTGAGACCTCAGTGACAACCATGTTCCAAGTAGAGATGATTTTGGTCATGTTGGGTCCATCTTCGCCAGATACAAACGACCACGCCTCACCTTTCCGACCCATTCGGCCGGTACGGCCGATACGGTGTACATAAGATTCTGAATCTGCAGGGATGTCATAATTGATGACCATTGTAACGCCATCTACATCCAATCCTCTGGCCGCAACATCGGTTGCGACGACAATTTGGGTCTTTCCTTCACGGAAATCAGAGATGATTCGTTCACGCTTGTTTTGCGCCATGTCGCCGTGCAATCCGGTGGCTGGGAATCGATGGCGGTCCAACCGTTCTACAAGGAGATCGACCATTCGCTTGGTGTTAGAGAAGATGAGGACCTGATCTTCCTTCGTGAGGCGTATCATTAGGCGCCCCAGCACCCATAGTTTGTTTGCACGTCCGATTCGAACCATGAATTGATCGATTTCTGGGACTTCAACATCCAAATCGTCACTCATGACATGTTCAGCATCAGAAATGAATTCGTTTGCTGCCTCAAGGATTTCTTGTGGAAATGTAGCGGAAAACAAAAGGGTCTGCTGTCTGTTTGTCAGACGCTCAAGACACCACAGGATATCTGGGAAGAAACCCATATCGAGCATTCGATCTGCTTCGTCAAGAGCGAAATGTGTGATGGTGTCTAATTTGATGTGGCCACGTTTGCTCATATCGATGACGCGTCCTGGTGTACCGACGATGATATCGCATCCAGCATCCAATATCTTGGCTTGCTTATCGATGTCAGTGCCACCATAAACCGTGGCGAAATTGAGGCCTTTATCACCCTGTAGCCACTGCATTTCCTCACTAACCTGGGTTGCTAATTCACGGGTTGGACAAAGAACCAATGCTTGAGTCTGGCCGGTCGGCTCGCAATTTTCGATAATCGGAATTCCAAATGCGACGGTTTTTCCCGAACCCGTGCGGGCTTGCCCAACAATGTCTATTCCAGAGCGGGCCAGAGGTATGGCCTCAGCCTGAATAGGTGTAGCAAAATCCCAACCTTTGGAAGAAATCGCTTCGGCTATAGCTGGTGAAAGATCCCAATCCGAAAATCGGACGGTCGAAAGTGCATTGGTAGCAGACATCTGTGTCAGCCCGTTCAGAAGGTCTCCGCGTCGCGCATTTCCTTCTGTAATTCACCCATCCAATACTTCTCACAGTTTGTTCGAGTCAATGGCACCTTTTTTTGGCGGACATGCTCACGGATGTATTGACGGAATTTGAGGGCCTTAGTACGGTTGACCCCTTTGGGGGTAATACCATCCCAAAGATTGCTGAACTGGGCACGCTTTGTATCGAACTCTTCGGCACTCATGCAAATCCCTCGGCGTCGGCGACTTTCCGCCCCTCTTTAACCGTGCCGCCTCCCCTACGGGGAGAAATTGGAGTCAAACAAAGTCATCTGTACCGTCGTCAAAATCATCCCCGTAGAAGATTTCATCTTGACTTGGTCTTCGAACTATATCGGGGGTATTGGGTAAATTCTTGGGTTTGTCTTTCGTGACGGGTTCCAATTCTGTCGGAGGTGGGGTTGACATAGAACCTTCATCCATTTCGACCTTTTC
>JAPKEY010000158.1 GCA_028821815.1 Candidatus Poseidoniales archaeon
ATCTGGATTGATATCAGGAACCTCAGGCATAGGTACAACACGAATATGGCCCTCACTTGCTAAATAATCGCGCAGGACGGTATAGACTGGGTCATATGTGTGTTCTAACCCCTCAGATAACCAATTTCCAGTTAGAGCCCATGGCATTAGTAAGCGAGAAATTGTCCCTGATTGTGCAATGGAATTCCCAAGTGCGGCAGCGAGAGCGATTGGAGACAATACTCCCCTTCGGGTATCCCCGCCACTAGCGATGAGTGCATCGACTTCAAGTGGCGCGAGATAGATGCGCAAAGGATCAGATTCAATCACCCGCATCTGTGAGGTTGTACTGGTACCAATCACGATGCTTGGGCCATTGGCAGGTGCTGGTTCTTCACGAAGGCGGCGCTGAAAAGGGATTCCAGAATCCAAAAGCGCGGCCTCAAGCAATGCTGAAGTGAAGATTCCGTCCTCATCAAGTGGTGCTGCTATTGTCACCGATGAAGACACTGTTCGTAATTTCAAAGCCGCTTCACGCAAAATCGGTGCGGCGGTTGCGAAGACTGGTAAATCGAGTAAAGTCATGGGCAACGGAGGAGTGGTTCCGCTTACGGTTCAAAGACCTGACCACAATGGCAGGAGGCGTTACTCGACCATGAGGCGGAGTTGGTCTCGCTTGTAGGCCCACTCTGTGTCGAGTTGTCCTTGACCCTGATAATATCGCGCAAGTCGGCGTATTTTGCTTTCAGTCAACTCAAGTTGACGGGAATTATGGTGATCCTTACGATTTGATTCGAGATGGTCGATGAGTCGCAACGCACGGCGCATGAGGTTCATCATATCTTCAGGATATTTTGGAGTGATATCATTCTCAGTCAATATTTGCCCGATTCGCTTCCCAACGACGAGGCGGGCATCAGGTACAGCATGCTGGTCACGCAAAATGGTGCCAATGGTGGTAGGATTGTGCCCTTCTGCTGCAAGAGATAGAATGAGCCCAGTCACTTCCTTAACATCGGTATTTGACCACTCTGGTGCTTTGTCTACAAGAGGTTTGGTCGAACCGCTCTTTCCGCGACCTGGACTGTGCATACGAGCCATGTATAGAGCACCTCAAGCGTCCCGCCGACCTGCTCCCCCTTCATAACCGCTCCGCTGCGCCTTGAATACAGATTCCCCCCCTTCGGGGGGTTAGGCTGGAAATTCAAGTAAAGCATGGGCAGCAATTGGGGCGATTGATTCACGAGCATTAAGGCCCTTCAATTCAATTAAAAATAACGCACCTAATACATCTGCACCAGCAGCATAGCAAAGTTCAGAACATGCTGAAATTGTACCCCCCGTGGCTAATAAATCATCAATAATAACAACCTTCTGACCCCCTGAGATTGCATCTTTGTGTATCTCAAGAACATTCGAACCATACTCTAGAGTGTATTCAACTCGGCGTGTTTCGCCGGGAAGTTTACCTAGCTTACGCACGGGTATGAAACCGATTCCGAGGCGTTCCGCCAACAGTGGGCCAAATAGGAAACCTCGCGCTTCGGGGCCAACAATGAGGTCTGGGTGCCACCCTAATTTTTCGAGATCTTCCACAAATTGATCTGTGACCTTTGCAAGGAGCCCGGCACGGCTTAACACGGGTGTGATATCCCTGAACATGACTCCCTCTTTGGGGAAATCGGGGACTGTTCTGATAACGTCCCTAAGTTCATCAAGAAACGTCTCTGACACGGCACTCAACTTCCAAAGTGATTGATTCAATTCTGGAAGTATTGGCTAGCATAAGCACGGGCTTGTTCAGCCGTGTATCCCATACCAACCAACTGCTGTTCGTAGGCCTGTTGCTCCGGACTGATGGCGGTTGCCCAAGCTTGCTCAGACGGATCATTTCCACCACTTGAGCGCATCACAACTGTGATGCCCAAAACGACCACAAGAAGGAGTACGACTCCTGCTGCAATCATGATGTAGAGCATGATATCTGAATCGTCGCCACCGGCACTTTCAGCATCACCAGATTGATCACCATCATCGCCTGTGTCAGGTGTGCCTGGATTGGCAGAGTCACCCGTTGGTTCAGTGGGAGTTTCTTCCGAAGAACAGCCGGTCTCATCGATTTCAGCGCCAGTAGGTGTGTTTAGACAAAAATCGACAAAGTCGTCGATTCCATCGCCATCTGAATCAATACATCCTAGAATACCAACTTGGGTTCCAGATGGAGTATTCGGACATTGGTCCAATATGTTTGGAATACCATCGTCATCATCATCTTCCATCATAATAGGGCAACCAAGCGCATCAACGGAGGCACCAGCCACAGTTCCTGGGCAAGCATCGTTCTGATCGCTAATTCCATCCCCATCGGTATCAGCCGACCATGTTGGACAACCGGTTCCGTTGGTACCAGACATGATTCCTGGTTCGTTAGGGCAATCATCTCCGTTGTAATCAGTCGCGCCGTTGTTGTCGCCAAATCCATCACCATCAGTATCATTCCACTGAGTCACTTCGTAGATGAACACGTCACCACCATTGGAATAACCGTCACCATCTGCATCTTGGCATCCTTGACGATCCATTGTGGAATCGCCGGGTGTGTTTGGACAAGCATCGTCGTCATTGGGCACACCATCCCGATCAAGGTCATCAGCGTACATCTCGTCATAATTGATGATTTCAAACAGTGCGGATGTATTGATATTGTCAACTTCATCAGATTCTGCAATCATCTCAGCACCGTCTACTGTCAAGATGCAAGAGTAGTTTCCAGACGTTATGACCGCACTATCGAGTAGGACAAGACCACCCTCGGTAATAATGGCCCCATCATTGCCATCAAGTGCATCAGAATATGTATCCTGAAGTAGAGATAGTACTTCGGTACCATTTTCATCGACAAGAATCATTTCCCATCCGAAGGTTGAATCCATCGGGCCGCCAAGGCTGCTAATCTCAGCACCGAAGAACACGTTTGTTCCAGTGCTTTCACCATTCACTGGACAATTAATTGCACTCGCCACCAGGTTAGGCAGTGGTGCAGCAGTGGCTGTAAAAGATAGGTTGTACCATCCTTCAGTCTCAAACGCGTTGACGATGACGTAGTAACCCCCAGTTAGATCACTTGAATCTAAACTACTGGTGTCAACCATCGTGGACCCGTTGGTAGAATATTCTTCTGTAATCAACGAATCATCACTTCCATCGAAAAGTTGCAGGTGAATATTTGTGTTATCATGCGATGCCAATTCCACAATCACGCCCTGCATTCCCGAGAGGGTGAATCCATAGGCATCGGCCATGTCTTCAATATCAACACAACCCATTCCGCTGGCCGTAGGGTTCTCACCAACACTCATTGCAGTCACCCGACTTTCACCTGCATCGTAGCCGCTTTGGCTCCAATCGGATGGAATCCCACAGTCATAAGGTGGTACGAAAATAGTCCCATTGGTCCATATCTCAAGTGTGTAATTCGCTAAGCCAGAAAATTGGGAGACGTTGATGTAATAGGTATCTGCGGCCCCATCTGCATCTGTTCCAGATGTTGACACGGACTCATTACTGTCAATGCCGGTACTAGAATCGACATCAGGTGAACTGGAGTTCCAAAGGTCAAGATCAATATCTGCATCCCAATTATCTGCCGTTAGGACGGCGGAAATATTTTGTCCACGTCCCATCGAGAGCATGTACATGTCAGCCTTGTCACCACCAGAGACGCACCCAGTAATCACTCCGGTGAAATTCGCACCCAAATCGTAGGCATTTGCTTCAACATCGCCAACATCAGTGCCAGTTGATGCATCATCGACATTGGGGCAAGGCATTCCCGAAATTGTGGTCACTGCAGAACTGGCATTGTTGTTGTTGAGATCATCGGCTTC
>JAPKEY010000015.1 GCA_028821815.1 Candidatus Poseidoniales archaeon
ACGGGCGCGGCAGGATTCGAACCCACGAAACCCGGCTTAGGAGGCCGGTGCACTATCCAGCTATGCGACGCGCCCAACCATTCCTCTTATTCGACATTGAAGGAGGTTACGGCAGTTGCCATCGTCATCCTGATGACCTGATGCCCCCTCTCCTCGATTGTTCAGATGCAGAGAGGTGACGGTGGCGTGAATCTTCCTCGCCCATATGGCGAGAGTTTCGAGGCCGATGATGGACTTGAAGATTTGATTGCTAACCGGTTGAACAGAATGGAGAAGGGGCGCAGATTTTGGGGGAGACTAACGAACACATGGTTGTGCATTCTCGTCCGTAATTTGATTCCCACATTGGCGATTTTCACATCTGTAGCAGTGATGGCCATCCCCGACCAAGTAGATCCTTCGATGGCCGCTTTCGTATCCGGTGCGATTATCGTTTGTTTCATCGGCCCATCGGTCATCTCGAGTAATTTTTCTTTGTGGGTTGGATTGGATAGGCTTGGCGCTAGAGGGCGCACTCGCGACGAGCAAGACAGTAGTATTGAACGAATTCTAAACACTCTCACAGAATCACGCTTGCACGAATATATGCGATTTAGCAACCTCTTATCTTTTTCTTTTCTTCTTTGGCTTTCGGATCGATTCCCACCAGGGGATGAAACACGGGGACTCTTGCTGGTCGGCAGTATCCTTGCAGCTAGTATCGCAGTCGCGCATTCCATTCTAGTCGAGCGTCGCACACCAAACCATTCTGATGACTTACCATTTCTTGTTCATCACGCACCCAGCCAACACAAGAGTACGTTACAAGACCCATTGACTGAGATTTTGATCGCTCATCTTGATCCTGAAAGCGCCAGTCGGTTTTCTTTGTGGCGGGACAGCCTTGTTGTTAATTTCACGAGAAAGAAAAATCCTAATGAATCAATTGAACATATTTTACATCTCATTTATTTACACGGCCGAAACATGCTTTCACACCATCAATTGGTTCAGGAATTCGAGAAACTGGTTGGCCCCAATAAAGTCGAATCCTCAATCCTGAAAAATCCTCACCTAGATCTCCCAACACTTTCTAGATTGATGGGCCATACTCGGGCATGGCAAAGTGATTTGTTCCGACAAATAGATCGTTTACAGTTTGGACTCATGGATCATAATGCATCAATCGCCGGACACTCATGGAGATTAGACGCAAGCCTCCCACTTCGTTGTGGTGAATCCCGAGGCGATTTGTTCGTAATGGTGAATAATCTCGGTTCTAAATCAACCCCAATCGAACTTGAAGTCCATGTACCGAATGGCCAACCTTCACGTCAGAGATTCAAACTTACACCCGAACCACTGACACCTCCTGATCATCCATTACCAATGTGGTCTAATGATGAAGAAGATGTTGTTACTTGGCTCAGTAATTTGGTCGGCTCTGCTCACGTACTATGGCTTGGAGTTGCTTGGGCAGATGACATTGAGGGGCGCCGCCCCGTACGTATTTCAATTCGGCATGTCGATGGCCAAACAATCAGTTCGGATACACTTTGGACACACGTCCACCCTCGTTCAAGTGGTGGAGAATCACTCCGCCGGCGTATGGGTGTGGCTCGAACCGCGGCTCGCCGTTGGCAAAATCAAGCCCTCACCCACACAGACCGTTCGAAATTCATCGCACCGTAGGTGCGAGAGCGCATAGGGATGCATTGTAAGGGGTGCGTTTATGATGCCCCTTCAATTGGACAAGACCGTTCGGTGATATCATGCAGGCATGGGACGTTGTCATCATCGGCGGCAGTATTGCATCATTACGTGCTGCAATCGCAGCATCCGACGAAGGTGCGACAGTCACCGTTTTGAGTTCATCACCTTCTTCAGCATTTGTCGATGACGGAATGAGCTGTGGCTTAGCCGCATCTTCAGGTGAGACAGACTCTTCTGAACATGCTGCAGACACTCGACGGGTCGGTGCAGATTTGTGTGAGACCGACATCGTCGCGGCTTCAACAAATTCGGCAGTCCACCATCTTGCTGAATTGGAGCGATGGGGACTCAATCTTCGGCGTGATCGAAATGGCACTCCGCACCTTGGGAAATTGCCGGGCCAATCAAATCCACGTACCGCAAGCACAGGAGACTCAACTCTGCGCGAGGTTCGTTCAATTCTTGAAGAACAATGCATCAAGCGCAACATTCCACGCAGAGGGGATACCGAAGTTCTCAACATAGTAATGAATGGGGGGCGGGCAAGCGGCCTCATTGCATTGGATATTCAATCTGGTGAGATATTTGGTGTCCAAGCCAAGTCAATTCTATTAGCTGGTTCCGGCTTCCAAAGCGCTTGGAATGGCGATGGGATTGCAATGGGTACGGCAGCATCTCTTGCGCTTCGTTCTAACATCCCCCTCGCCGATTTAGAATTCACCTCAATGCACCCATTGACAGTCGCTGACACATCACTTTGCCTTCCCTTGGATGTATTAGGGGCTGGGGGAATAGTCAACGGTTCAGATGGACAACCACTGTCAACGGAAGATGGACCTGATGCTTTAGCCCACACCATCATCGCAACTGGCGGTGCATCACTAGATCTCACCGCAATTTCCCGCACTGCCTCACCATGGTTCTCTGGCGTAACAAAGTCACTATCATCTCGTTGCGGAATTGATTGTACAATCGAATCGATTCCTTTGATGCCAATTGTTGGCCCAACTATCGGCGGTATCCCCATCGATGCATCAGGTCAAGCGATCAATGGAACATGGAACAACCCCCTCCCTGGTCTGTTTGCCGCAGGGGATGCGGCCTGTTCAGGATTGCATGGAGCCGCATTGAACAGCGGCGACCACCTTCTAGGCGCACTTACCAGTGGTGCCACCGCAGGCACTTCAGCCGCTATCCATGCAGGTTCTTCGAAACACTCAGCATCCAGCGCGATTTCAATCGCATTGTCGGAGGCACACCATTCACACGATTCGATGTTAACAGAAGCGGGTGCCGATGGTGCAAGTTATGGCGTTATCCAATCAAGTTTAGCCAGTACAATGCGGGCCCATATGGGTGTAGAACGCAATGCTGCTGGCCTTTCTAGCGCAGCAGCGATTATTCAAACACTCCAAGAAACTACGATGGGTATCAGCGACACTAGCCCAGTGATGAATACGGAAATGGTATCCATGATTCGCACCCAAGGGTTGTTGTCCGTCGCATCAGCAGCGGTATCAGCTGCTTTGGCACGCGAAGAAAGTCGTGGTACACACATTCGAACTGATCATCCAGATACAGATCCAAAGTTGGCACAGCACTCACTTTCGGGTAGTGATGGAACCGTCGCCAACCTTGCACTACGTAATTGAACACGCCATTGTGGTCGCCAATGATAAGAGGCTAGGACCATTCCGTGTATTCAATGCGATTGAATCGAAGAACCCCACACACATTCTTCGCCATCTTTTGCCTATGCCTATTGTTGAATGGATGCCTATCTTCGGAAATCCCAGAAGAATCACCTGATGAATCGAAGTGGACTGCGACGATTACACCAATAATCACGACAAGTGAAGACAACCCAGTTGTCGCGAATATACGTTCAATCAACAATGGACAAGTGGTTGCATTTACAGAACCTCTGCAAGGCAGATTCAGCCTGATATCAGATTCTAGTTGTAGCCCATTATCGTGCATTTTTGAATCATATAACTTGAGCACAGGAACAGAATCTTTCTCTCCAGTCAGGGTTTCTTATGGTAGTGTAGGGGCAGGTAACACCGGCACTTGGATTGTATCAGACATTGGAATTTTACACCCTTCAAATGAGAAATCAGGCCGCATCATACTCTTTGATGATGCAACACAAGAATCTACAGTCATCATTGATGAAATTGGTCGTACGGTTTGTGCAGAACCAGGAGATTTTGATGGAGATGGCGACACCGATCTCACACTCTGTGAATTTGGTCATGACGAGGGCACAGTTTCTTGGCTCGAAAATGACGAAGGAAATTGGCATCAACACATCTTGGACCCACGTCCTGGAAGTATTCACGCCATACCTGTAGATGTTGATTCAGACAACGACTTAGACATCGTTGCCGTATTGTCTCAGAACATCGAAGAAATCATGTTGTATCGAAATGATGGGACTGGAAACTTTTCCCCAGAATTACTCTACAACTCAAATTTGACGTATTTTGGGATGAGCGGACTTCGGATTGCAGATATAGACAACGACGGTGATGATGACATCATTTTCACCAATGGGGATACGATGGATTTTGATACACCACCAGAAATCAACCCAAACCAATTGCATGGCGTTGCTTGGTTGGAAAATAATGGGGAAGGTGATTTCACCCACCATGATATTACTCGGAATTGGGGTGCTTACGATACAGCAATTTCAGATATTGATGGCGATGGTGATCTAGATATGATTTTGATTTGCTTACAGATGGATGACCAATTCCCCACTGAAACCAACCGAACACAAATTATTCTTTTAGAGCAGCAAGATTCAATGTGGATCCGCCATGACATTGCGACAAGCAATCCACATAGGATGCTCACAATCGAAGTTGTTGGCAATATCTTCCTAGTAGCAAGCCATGACCCTATGAATCAGGGTGGTGAGTTATTCACACTTGCTAGATTAGACTTCACCCCCCCCTGAGTCGATTTATCATACATGCCTTCATCGGGTAGTCATGGAAGAGCCCACATTGTTCACGAAAATCATCCGTGGCGACCTTCCTTCATCACGAGTTGCTGAAGGCGAGTCATGGTATGCATTCCTCGACATCTATCCACGTCGCGCAGGACATACGTTGGTTATCCCCAAAGAACAGGCGCAACGGATTGCCGACCTTTCCCCAGAAAGTCTTCATGGCTTGATGGAGGGTGTAGTAGAAGTTCAGAGGCGCCTCACAGCAGAATTCGGAACAAACGACTTTTCCGTTGGGATTCATGACGGCCCTACCGCTGGCCAAGAAGTACCTCACGTGCACATTCACATTTGTCCTCGGACGTTTGGAGATGGCGGCCTCAGTTTGCTTGCATGTTGGCCGAATTCCCCCCCACCAGGTGGTGAACCTGATTTTGTAGCCTTGTCAGAACTATCTGAACGATTGCAGTCACATTGATACGATTCATTGGGTGATTTTATGGCGAAAAAAATTATTCAATCAGGAGATGATGGTGCCGTAGATCACCACGGCGAGGTTCTCCCCCCCCTTTCCAAAAGCGCTTCACGAATTGACGTGGATAAAATCGAAAGTAAGAGACGACACTCATCGAAACCCGGGGATCACCCTGGTGTCCTTTGGGTTTACAACTCTATCACGAGTTTATGCAGATTGGCAATGCGTCAACAATTTCGTACCATTGAAGTAACCGGACAAGAACACATTGCAGAGGATGCCGGCATCCTCACAGTCGGTTGGCACACCAATGCTCTAATTGATCCAACTTCGATTGTAGTAACCCAGCCGAAAACACTGGTCTTTGGAGGTCGCCACGATCTAATCACCCGCCCGATTATTGGCCCCATGGCTTCGATTTCAGGAGCCCAACCCGTCATCCGTCAAGCCGAACTCGCCCGTGGGGGAGCATCTAAGGAAGCAGCGACGAGAATCAATTCCAAGACCATGCTCACCCTTGCAGAATGCATAGCTCATGGTCACGGAACAGCATTGTTTCCAGAGGGGACATCACATGCGGATTCCAAAATGCGCCGATTGCGAACAGGGCCTGTACGCTCGGTAATCGCCGCCAATTCAATTGCGCACGAAAAAGGACTACCTGAACCCCATCTTCTTCCAGTCGGCCTCCATTATCGCGTTTCATGGTACTTCAGAACCGATGCTTGGATTGAGTATGGTGAACCCATTCGTTTGAATGACGCGATCCATCCAGAAGAAGATCGCAAACGATTGATGGATGGTGAATGGATTGAAGCCCCAGCAGACAGAGTCAACAACTTGCGAGACAAAGTCAGAGAAAGACTCGCTCCGATGACACCAGACGCCGAATCGTGGGATGAACACCGCGCTTGGCATGTCCTTGGACACTTGCGCACAATTGCGGGTGGTCAACAACTCAATTCATGGCGAGCCGAAGTTCTCGCTGCGCGTGCGGTTAGGGATGAAATTCGCCAGGGTGACAGCCCATTGATTCCGTTGAAGTCCACAGCAGAACGAATTGGAAAGACGCTCCATTCTGTAGGATTAGATGGGCGCGTATTTGCTTCAAACGGCCTGCGAAAAACGCGAACCATGGAGCACCTTGCCATCATCCCTGCATTGATGTTGGCAATTTTTTCCGCACCATTGACATTGTTTGGAAGCGGTTTGATGATTCTCATAGCCAAGATCCTCGGCGACAACACAGACGAGGGCCTTGATGCACGTACCACATACCACTTCCTTGCCTCACTTATTGGACCCTTAATTATCTGGCCAATACCTATCGGAATTTTCCTCCTCACAGCGATCCTTGGCCCGTGGGCTATTTCGACACCGCAAATTATTGTAATTGCCATTTTGCTTCCATTTGCATTCCACCTTTCCAACAAGCTTGCAATTCTCGCATGGGACTTACATATCATATCACGTAATGCTCGTCGCCTCAATCGATTACGTCGAAATTCCAAATCACAATCGATTGGCAAAGACATCGACGATTTGCTCGCTGCGCTGAAATAGGTCGCCGTCCGCCACCCACCCATGGCGGCCCGCGAGATTGAGGAGCGCGTCCGGAATTGGTTATCTGGAGAGGGCCTTGAAATCAAGGAACGTGAAGACCCTCGGGCAGATTTTCATTTTCTAGTGAGATATCCCCCAACCAAGCATGGCCATTTGTTCAATGTATTATCGCCAAAGGAACGCAGCCTTCTGGTTATCTCAAGCGTAACACAAGTTGATTCCGGTCAACAGGATGAGATGTCCAAGCATGCTACCACAGACCCAGATGGTTGGGAAGAATGGCTTCATGAAACACGACTCCAATTGACACGTTCACATGTCGATTGGGTATTGCATGTTGGACACGGTGAAAAGAAACCAGGACCACTTCAAGCATTCAATCTCTCACTGCCGACTTGGTTTGATGGCGTCACTCAAAACGAAGTAATGCAAACGCTCCGGCGATTGTGGTTGTCTAAGTTGTCTGTAATCCACGATATCAAATTTTCATATGGTCCAGGCATTGGTAAACCCGGCCCAGTAGATGATTGGGCAAAAGGTGGAACTCAACCTGCGCCAGATTCAGCACATTCAACCAAAGAAGTAGAAACCGACGAAACTGGTGGCTTTGGCACAGGATTTGACCCATCTGAATGGGCATAACCTCCTCGTGCACGCGCCCGCGTGAACCTGACCGCGGAGGGGTTCGGTTAAGTAGGAGGGAAACGGCATTTCTAAAGTGCTGGAGAGGTTCTCTAGGGGTCGAATAATATGAGCAGTAGCAAACACAGCAGCGTCACTTTGGTGATGATATTCGTAATGAGCACGTTATTGATTGGCTATACACCACCAGTTGCCCAAGGTGCATCGGTTGTAATTACTGATGCAGTGCAACTTGTAGACGGCGGAGCAGTCAACGAACGTATGGCAGCAATGACAAGCGACAGTGAAGGCAATATCCACGTCGTATGGACCCGTAACACACAGCATCTGTACTACACAATGCTCGACCCTCGGGCCCAGACAGTCATTGACGTTACACAAATTTCCAACGGTGGCGGCCATCGTGCATGGCACCCTGATGTCGACATTGATTCGGAAGACCGTGTTCACGTGACTTGGACTAACAAGGCCAGTCAGCATGAAATCCTGTATACGCTACTCGACCCTAGCTTGGATGATCAGGATGGAACATCAGCAGACGATGGAGTCATTTCGGTTATCGAAGATACCGAAGTAGTCAAGCGACAACAAAACCGCGATTGGCCAGCGATTGCAGTCGATAGCCAAGACAATGCACACATTGTCTGGGAAGATTCCTATGATAGACACGACAAGTACTTTCAGCAACCACAGATTTACTACAAATTCTTGGAAATTGATGAAGCATCCCGTGAAGCAATCACAGCGATTGATAGCACATTGCTGACACCAATCATTGGTCACAAAGGACACCCAGACATCGCTATCGATGCAGATGATCTAGTACAGATTGCCTGGGACGATACGCGCGGTGGCAAGGTGGAGATTGTATCTCCAATCGACACATCCGGGTCAATGTATTCGGAATGGGCTGACATGTGCGTCGTATTTTACGGTGGATCATGGTCCAACGGTGGTTCATTCCAAGGTATCAAGCCAATGTTGATGGAAGCCAATATCACGGTCTTCGAGACATTGTACGCACTCGGTGGATTCTATCCAAGTGCAGCAACTAGCGGTGCATGTGCAAATCAGCCACACCACGAAAACCCCCGAGCCAATCAGTTGACTATCGGCGATGATTCAGGCGGCCTCATCAAATTACACAGCACAGTCTACAATGGTGGCGCCCAAAGCGGCGGATACCAAGGAGAGGACTGGGGTCCCGGTAGCACATGGGCGTGTTTGTCATGGACAGATGCACAAGGTCAGGTTCCTGGCAACCCACCTACAACTTACGATCACCACTGGAACCCGAATGCAACGAAGATTGTAATTCCAATCAGTGATGAAGGACCCAAGGGTGGAGACCCACCTCAACAATCAGATGATATTGCTAGTATCAATGAAGCACACGATGCGTGTGTTAATGCAGGCGTCATCCCAGTTGGTATGTTCGGTTCTTCTTGGGGTGCGAACAATCAGGTTGCGAGCCACATGAAGGATCTTGCACAGTGTCCAAATGGACAGGTCAACACGAATCCGCGAATTTGCCCAGGTTCAACAACTCGAAACACTGACGCAGGTGGCCAAGTGTATGGCTTCCCAGCGTCAGGAAGCAACAACATGGCAACTCTCGTTGAAGCCATGGTTTTCCTTGCAACTAACAACAGCCGTGAGATTTACATGACCGTTCTTGACCCCTACGCAAAGATCCAGAATCCAGCACCAGGTTGGGTTTATGGAGATTCAGGAACAGATGAGTCTAGCAATCGCTACACTGAAGATTTGGGACCCAGTCAAGATTCTAATGGCTACGGGCACCTTGTTGTGGTTAACGATACTCGCGTCACACTTGATGACGCGTTTAGCCTACATCCATCATTGGCAATTGACAACAGCGGCGACACCCATCTAACGTGGATGGACACCCGCGATTACGGTTTTGACAAGGATGACAATTACGAGGTATACTACACCCGTCTCCGCCTCCGCGGTGCAGCAGAGTGGGACGGTGTCTCTGGTGGATTGCCTACATATGGAATCAAGAAGATAGTCGACACCAGAATTTCATATGTTGAAGGGGCAAGTAATGTCAATCCAAATGATTACTACAGAGCTTCTTCATACATGCCACAAGTAATTGCAGATCATCAAAACAATGTTCACATTTCTTGGCTTGAGAATTCAAACACATCTCAAGGCGAGTCGATTATGTACACACGGTTGAATCACACTAATGATGTCGGCGATTGGCCATTGAACAGTATTGCAGCAGCAGTATTGGAACCATGGGAGCGCGTAGATGTCTCCGATTGGCACAGTGACAAACTGGGTCCAAACAGTGGTCGTTCACCAGAACTTTCGCAACCACCAGCATTTGCAAATGATATGGGTAGTGGTGCGCACATTGGTTGGTCTGATACCAATAAATGTAATGAGAATTCAAACAATGGAGCATACACGCTTTGTTACACACACGTACTCACCGGTCAAGTTGATGTCGAATTGGCTGATGACGAGACGTACTACCACGTAATCGAACCTGGTGAACAAACAATATACAATTTGACAGTGAACAATTCGACACCCGGTCCAATTGATTTGGTATCTGATACGTTTGCAGTGAATCTTTCAGGCGTCCCTGTGAATTGGACTGCGAACTTGTTCTTCGCTGACAATCACACAGCGATTTTCCCTGAAACCCCAATTTTCTTGTTGGGCGGCGAATCAGTTCGCGTCTATCTGCGGATTCGCGCCCCATCGATTTACCAAGCAAATGAGGACGAACTTGCACAGGTTGTCGTGTCTGCAATATCTTACAAAGATCCAGCCATTCGCAGTGACCGATTGACTCTGACTTTAATGGACGTGGTCCACGGCATTGAGCTGGAAACAAGTCATTACCAATCGGATGTAGAGCAAGGTGAAACTGCAATCTTTTCGATTACGATTACAAACACTGGAAACGTGTTTGATACATTTGCATTCTACGACCCAACGACTTTGCAAGGTCAACAGGAATGGCTACTCCCTTGGGGTTGGCAGATAAACTTCCCACTGATGGTTAGTTTGGACCCTGGGCAATCTGTAACCAAGAATTTGGAGATTTCAGTGCCGACGACACAAGATCCGGGGACATTTGCATTATATCTCAAGGGTTGGTCGATGGGCGAACCTGTGAAGAGTTTGGATAAGGGTACATACGATGTGTTGGAATTGTGGGTGAACGTGAGCATCCGTTCGACAGGAAACATCATCTTTGAAATATTCGATACATCAGAGTATGTCAGCCCCGGTGAGTGCCATACATACACAATTGATGTCATCAAGAAGTTCGCACCCGGCTATCTAATTTTCACCACACCCGGCGCTCCTGATGCCAAGCCAGACGGAATGCCGATGAATGAATGGCAATATGACCATTGGACAGTTAATTTGGATTTCAGCAACGCTCCTGGTGGCAATGAAGGTGAAATGAGTAAATCACGCCATTGGTCTCAGATCAACATTCCGTACGAGGTAGCAGCTGTAGTTTGCGCCCCGCTTAACGCGAGTGCGGGCCTTGGCCCAGCGATTACCGTGAAGGCACATCTTCAGGGTGCTTCGCGTGTATCTGACGCAGTGATTCTTTCCACCAACGTTGAACACGTGTATGATTTAGAAATGGATGCCCCATCGACAACATACTCTGTCGACCCTGGTCAAGCCTTGGTGATTCCAATTACCACGACCAATGATGGCAACGGCCCGGATCGCTACGATATGCGCACAGCATCGATTACTGATGCTAACGGCACACAGTTGCTGTGGGAAATCCAAATTCCACGTGCAACACTCTCAGAACTTGAGCGCGACGATGCAGAAACGATCGAAGTCGTAATCAATATCCCTGGACAGATTGTTGCTGGAAATTACCAAGTTGTTCTGAAGGCATACAGTGAGGAACCCTTCGAAGGTACAGCTGAGCGCGATGCCATACTCTTTGATATCACAGTCAATCAGTTCCATGACATGCAAATCTGGTTGGATAACACGGTTGAGAGCCAAATCAAGACCACAGCACCTGGGCGCACAGTTCGCTACTTGCTCAATGTAACCAACAATGGTAACGTACCAGATATTCCAACACTGCATAACCACACCAAGAGTGGTAATGATTGGAACGACCAGCCGAGTATGGGTTCACTATCCAGTTGGGATGTTGAATATGCAATGGTTGAAGATTTCGATACCGAACTGCCAAGGGAGATACCCTGTGTTGCACTCGCAGTTGGCGAGGCGGCACCGTTGTATGGCTGCGCTTACCACGCAGACGGAACCTGGAGCCTTGCAGAAATGCAAGCATACACCACGGTCCAAGTCATGGTCATCATCGACATCAGCCCATCCGCTACTCTCGCAAACCGTGAGATTGGAATCAAGGTATTGTCAAACTTTGGTGCCTCACCAGATGGTGACACTGACGAAACAGCATCTTGGCTTGATAGCTGCACAATCGATGCAGACAACGATGGTGTTGTAGACAATATCTACCCTTGTGACACGAATGAGCAGGTTCTACGAATTCGACTCCGTGCACCTGACCTAGAAATCGTCGATGTGACACCCGTGCGAGTGGAAGCACCAGTTGGTGACATGATTCCAGTCAATGTTCAGATTATCAATCGAGGGAACGTTCACGCTACAGATATCAACATCGTACTTTGCGAAGATGAAACAGAAGACAACATCCGAAACAACATCTGTTCTGAAGAAAACGTTGCTTACCGCCAAGTGATTGGTGCATTGATGCCACCTGATGACAGTGGTTCAGCTGAAGCGGTTGAGATCACACTACTCTATCCAGTAACAGCTGGAAACCATAACGTGGTTGTTATTGTCGATCCAGGCAATCTAATCATTGAAGCCAATGAGGCCAACAACCGCAAGGATATTGGGCAACTTTCGAGTGAAAATGGTTGGATCGATGTCGCTATGGAAGCTGCAGGAACCTGGTCGGTTCCAACGATGATTCTGCTCCTCACCATCGCTTTGATGGCAGTTGCAGGCATGGTCATGGTTGGCCGTCGACGTGAAGCATTGGCGCGTGTCGATGCACAATCTAGCATGATTTCTATTGACGATGATATGCGATTCTGATTAGAGAAATCACGACGGGTCTGTTTTGGCCAACCACCAAGGCAGTAATCGATCATCGCTTGTTGCGATAATCGTCCCTGACTCAGCACCGAGTTGACGCATCATGACGCCGCGTAGCGCATCCATCATCTCCTCAGCTCGTTGTGGTTGGATTTGCATCCCAGCACAGAACTGATCGAGGTCAACCGGCCGTCTTGGGGCTTCAAGTAGAACATGAGCCAATTGCCTTTCTTCGTAGATATCGAAGGTATCATCAACAACGCGACTCGCCTTTTGCTTTATTTGCTGATGAAGTGCAATCAGAGCATCCCTTTCAGCATCGAGGCGATCAAGTTCATCATTCAATTCTGAAAGCATTCCTAAGGCTTCAGCCATTGGTAATCTACGACGCGTACCCAAGCGCTCAGCAACACCCAGAACATCCGCTGGTAATCGACTTGAAAGTCGCGCAGGGCCACCTAGTGGTAACTGACGATGTTCCGCTCGAAAGAGATCTGGGCCCAAGTCAAGCCGAAGAGAAAATGATTGTGTAATTGCATAGATTCTCTTTGGTGGCCCACCTTTCTCACTGGGGACTTTTTCACTCACGACAAAACCAGCATCTTCGAGAACTTTCAGGTGTTTCATAATCGCTTGTTGAGAAACATCGAGTAATTCAGCCAGTTGCAAAGGGTAGTGGGCCTCGCGGACCAGGTGCTCCAAAATAGAGCGACGTGTACGGTTTTCCAGTATGGAAAGTGCAGTGTCAAAATCCGTAACCACTTCACAACCCAGTGTTAACTAGCCAGAGGACCCCTATGAATCCTCGGCTGGTTCACCCTTCGTCCCATGTCTTCCAACTGCGTTCCACCTGTTCGCCATCATCTTCGATGGATTGTGGGACTGGATCATTCATAGATTCAATTTCATCTACAACTCGGGCCAGGTCACCCGCATGATCAGGACGATCTGCGAAAGGAGCAGGGGTTTCCGGTTCTGCTAGAGGTTGGTGGACGGTCAAATCAAGAATTTCACCACCGTGTACACTTCTCCAAACTTCATCAGTGGTTGGTACGCGCTGTTGAACGGTTCCATCCGTAGGTGCAATGGGAATCATTGTACCATCGGCGGTTTGCATGACGAGACCTGCCTTTGCAGATTTTTTCCGCCCACTCATCCACAGTGCAAACGCAATTGGCAATAGACATCCACCAAAGATAATCCCAAGACACCCGCCCGTGATGTAGGTGGAATCAGAAGAACTTGCTAAATCCATTTCATCGACGACCCACAATGTTTCACCATCATCAGCATTATTGTAAATTACATGGGCCCCATTCTCATCGGGAATGAACGAACCAACAGCAAAGTACCATTCTCCATCCATTCCTTCCCGATCTGATTGTATCCAACTCGGAGAACCAATGGTCACTTCTGTCTCAGTGGCATCTTCAATAATTGTACAATTGTGGGGCGAATCATCGAGCCGAAATAGCAGGTATGAACTTTCTTTGCTGAGGTTGACGGGTTCGCTTTCCCCCCCTTCCAATTCGAGGAGATGATTTTCATCGGGGTCGAGAGCAGCCACCCACGAAGGCCATACAGAAGCCAAGATAGCGATGGATATGCACAATACAATGGCACCGGTAATCATCAACCGTTTCGGCCACACGCTTTGGCTCACAACATCGCCTCTTGGTTAACGTTCATGTCTGTTATGCTCGCTTGTAATGCCCTCTTTCAGCCATTTTTTCTGGAAGATACGTGTCTGTAACGAAATCGAGGCCGTATTTAGCGAGAGATTGTTGTTCAGCTTTCTTCCCTAAGGCCAACATCATCTTGATCTGTTCCTGCCACCAGCCATCGGCAAATCTTGGGTCACTGAGTTCAGCTTTCAAAGCCTCTACATCTTTGCTCGATAATTTGTCACTAGGTAGATCATACGCTTCGATATCACCGGAAGTAATACCGAGATATTCAGCGCTCGGCGTTGCTAGATATTCTGAAATGTGTGCAGTCTTTATTGCACCATACGCGATACTTGCAAAGATTCTGAATGACCACGGATCACCGTCGAGGAAGACGTAGATTGGTAGATTCCATTCTTCATTCATTCGTTTCAATATTCGACGTGTAGAACGAGCCGGTTGCCCTTTCAAGTGGAGTAAACCGCAACGGTAGTCCTCATCAAATCCATTCTCGACAAGCCGATCAAACATACCACCAGTTTCGATAGCCATGATGAAATCAATATCGTGTTCAACCAATTGGATTTTTTCAGATTCAACATTATATGGTACCCCGTAACCAGAATCTCCAACATCATCTCGAGCGTTAATCCGCATCCATTCACCACGCCGATTCCGTTCGTTCACCGTTAAATTCCCAATCATTCGTGCCCCGTCTTCTTCAGGCCGGAGTTTGAAATCTTCACGCAAACATTTCGTGACAATTTCAAGGTCTTCAGCGAGATTGTTACTATCGTTTTGTGAACCAAACTTTCCGTGACCCCACCCTTCAGATATGTAATACATTTCACGAAGGGTCGACGACTTCTCACTTCCAATCATTTGCTCGATGAATTCGATAATATGCAACGCACGCAGCAATTGTCTGGCACTGCCTAGGCTTGTAGCATCACGAATGGAACGTTTACTACCATATTTGTAAACACCCAATTTTTCATCGAATCCGATATTGTTCTTGGTCCGTACTGGCAAGGT
Source organism: Candidatus Poseidoniales archaeon (assembly GCA_028821815.1). Classification (GTDB taxonomy): domain Archaea; phylum Thermoplasmatota; class Poseidoniia; order Poseidoniales; family Thalassarchaeaceae; genus MGIIb-P. Next base: position 15,152 of record JAPKEY010000015.1, read on the forward strand.
CATAGTCGGAGCTTCGCCCTTTACCATTCGTTTGTACATCTCTCTTGCAACACCATGGAGATTCTCCACAACTTCTTCCTTGGTTTTTCGTTGAGTTACACTCATTCTTCCTCACCTCCACCAAGACCAAACCAATTTGATTGTTCATCAGGGTGGGTTTCAGCTTCTTGGTTGATATTGACTTCTGGAACCGTATCTACAGTGGCAGCGTCCACGACCATAGGGGGTGTAGCCACTTCGATTACTTCTTCATATTCTACACCAGCATCTTCTTCTCGTAACATTTCAGCTAAAATCGCTTCATCGATTTTCGTCGCGCCAATTATATCCCCGGCACCCCGGAAGAAGATGTCAAAATCTGACCAATCCCCCTTGGCTACCCCACCCACTGTGAACGATACTGTGGTTGAACACCCAGGATCTATAGTTTCCAATTTCCATGCCCAGAGCCCTCTGGCCTCCCTCCGACCACCCAATGGGTTGTCCACCATAGACACCCCTTCCTTCTCTGGCCAAGTCGATAACAGGGTGTATGCGCGTGGGCGCGCGGTGTAATTGTACACCTCTATGGTCGCCCGGGTGACCTTTGTTTCCGATTCCCACTCAATTTTTTCTTCAAGGAATACAGCATTCATGATTTTGGTAATAACAGGATCTAGCGGCACAGGTTCAGCACCTAGAATGGCGATAACCTTGTCATGGATTTCCGGTAAAATGATATTGACAAGTTCAAATTTTTCTTGGGCTTTTTCCTTTGCCTTTTTCTTCTTGAGATGATTTCGCAGACCCCGCCCAACTTCGAGCATCGCTAAGCGAATTTCCTCAAAAACATCGGTGTTGTCTGCGAGTGCTTCTTTGGCTTCACTGGTGAATTGTACATTCGTACTCGCCAAGTGAATGAGTATCGCAGCGGGACCCTTGGGGATCCCCCGTCCACCAGGATGATCCAAACCGTATGTCTTCCAATTGACAGATTCCAACGCCTTGGTCAACAAGCAACCACCTTGTTGATACATCAATGGAACACGATTTGCAAATCGTAGTACCTGAATAGGCTGATCCCCGGGCAAATCCCCACCAAAAATGAGACCCACTTCGACTTGGAATGGATTACCATTGGTCACCCTTGGTTCTCTGGTCACAGTCGAGACAAATCGTGAATCGATTGCCTTTGAAAGCCCTTTTTTGATGAGCAGGTCTTCGATCGGGGAAAGACAATCAGTTGGAGGTGCAGGTAATTTGACCTTACCAAAAGCCGCAAGCAAATCGACTACATCATCTGGTTTCAATAGGCCGGGTTTTTTCTTATAATCCAACTCTGCCAGATCGAGAATTTGTTCAGCTCGACTTTGACTCACCGAAGAAAATGTATGTCGAATGAAATATCGGAGTGCAGTATTCGCGCCCTCACCTTCACTTGGGATGTTGGCATCTCGAAGCAAACGCTGCAAAGTACCAATCTCCAATCCATGTGGGTGCGGTTTGATGTCTTTCACAGGGCGTGGTAATTCTTCAGTGACACGGGCCCAAGATTCCTCATCGAGAATATTCCCTTCTTCATCGAAAGCCTTGAAATCGACACTTGCATGCGGGTTGACGATACTTGTCATCTTGAGATATTGATACACAGATTGTCTGCCACGTTGATATTTTGCTTTCATTCGCGCTTCAATACGAATACCATGTTCACCGATCCAATGAAGGCCTTTCCCCGGATTTACTTCATCGTACGAAAATCGCTTTTCATTACTAATGATGGCCCTGTTTTTCTTTGTGTCCAAACCAATATTGACTCGTACAGCCCCAGATTCCTTGGCAATTTTTGAGATGACAGCCGTTGGCTTCCCAGTCGTTAATTGACTGTACATCACAACCCCTGTAATTCCAATTCCCTGCTGACCACGCGTCTGCCGAATGGTATGAAATCTCGAGCCGAATAGGAGGGAACCGAATACTTTGGAGATTGATTTCTGTGGAATTCCCGGCCCATTGTCTTGGGTAATCAAACGCAACTCGTCTTTCTTCCCAGCGACTTTGTGAATTTCGATGGAAATCGTAGGTAAAATCCGATGCTCTTCAGCAGCGTCCAAAGAATTGTCCACAGATTCTTTCACTGCTGTAATAATCGACCGTGGTAGCGTATCGAAGCCCAGAAAGTGTTTGTTCTTTTCAAAGAATTCACTTATGCTTGCCTGCTGCATTCCGGATGACTTTCGTGCCATGTGCCTCTCGCTCCACGGCTCCAGGTCCTCCCTACGCCCAATGCGGAGGGGCCAGCAGGCCGCAAACCG
>JAPKEY010000159.1 GCA_028821815.1 Candidatus Poseidoniales archaeon
TGACTGCATAGATTTCGGTATCAGTCGCTTCAAGCGTAAACATACCAACCCATCCAAACATCATCACGGCTGCGGCCAAACCTTGGATACTGAATAATTCAAACGAAAGATCCGAATCCATGGTAAAATCGGTATCGAAAACCGAATCGAAAACACCACCGAGGATATCACCGAGCATCATCAGGGACATCAGTATAAGGAAGAATGCTGTTCCCAAGAAACCACTTAGCAAAAAGATGACTTCAAGTGTCGAGGGAGTGGTTATCCCCACGATTTCAGTTATCCAATCCAAAAATGACATAGCAACTTCTCCAAACACCGCTCATCGTATCACTTAATGACATTATCCGAATCAGATTCAGAATTCATTTGATGCTTCAATTTCATTTTCTCAAATACTTGGATGAGAGGCAGAGACAGTCCGGCTGCAATTGCTGAAATCATAATATTTACATCCATAGTCCAACAAATCAAGAATACCCAAATCGGAAGGAACAAAATCAATGCTCGCTTGATAAATGGCCAGATGCCTTCAAACAATTCTTCCGAACCATCATCTAACATATCCGCGCCTCACAGAGCTACGGAACCAAATATCATAGCAACAAACCAAATAATTACACCAATCCAAACGCCTTTTCCTTGTTTGGCGATTTGATCAGGATGTACTTCTTTCTGAATCTTCTTCATTGGATTGAGGAGGAAATCTCTTTGCTCTTGCCTGAATAGGATAATGGCAACCATCACACATGCCGCTCCTGTGGCCCCGAGAATAGTACTCAAGTAACCCTCAAAATCATTCATCAATTTGAGCGCCAACCAAATTTGTGTAATCGACACAAGGCCCCACATGAAGGAACCGCGCTCTGCCACTGCCATGAACCGAGGTGGGGTGGGCCCCTAATTCACCTTTGCCTGCCTATGCCCACAAAATGCCATACTTAGAACGGTCAACTGCGGCGTTGACGGAGGGCCTCGACAGCCACTACGGCCATCGGTGCCTGTAGATTGTAACTGGGTGTGAACCCAGCCATTGGAATACGAATGGCTTGATCGGCTACCGCCAATAATTCTTCAGATATTCCTGCGTTTTCCCCACCGATAATCAGAATGACATCTCCAGTCAAATCCGCATCCCATGGCTCATCTGTACCAACATCTTCGATGGCGACCACACGACCGTTCCAGGATTCTAGTGCCTCAAAGCCATCACAACCGAAAATCACCGGCATGAAACGATTGGTCCTCATTGCAGCGCGCACGATTCGATGCCGGTCATCGCTGCTCCATTCCCCTGTTACGATGAGGCCGCTAGCTCCACTGACTTCGGCGACGCGAATGCAATATCCAATGTTGGTTTGGTATTGAGCTCCAGCCAGCATCCAGATGAGGCCCCCTCGCTCAAGCATGGTCTCTAGATCCGCTTCAGGTTCTCTTCCCACCAGACCGAGTGCAAGGGCAGGGCTAGTTTTTGCCATACGCCAGAGGTCTTTCTCTGAACCGAGAATAACATCGATACCCAATTCCATGCAACGGTCGAGTAAAGTGGCGAGGCGAGGTTCTTCACAATCGCGCAGCGCGAGCACAAGGGTGATGTCTTCACCGGCATCCAATGCCACCTCAATGGCTTCGATTCCACAGCGCTGCATGGTCATTGAATCAGCCTCGCACACCGACAATCTTGACCAAAATCCTCTTGGGTCTCATCCCATCGAATTCGGCATAGTGAATCTGTTCCCACGGCCCCAAGTGGAGGCGAGAATCCGAGATTGGCATGGTCACTTGATGGCCGAGTAGTTGGCGCTTGAGATGAGCATCCCCATTGTCTTCACCGGTTTGGTGATGACGATATTCCGGACCATCTTGACCATTGATTCCGTAGGCGGGTGCATTCTTCTCCAACCAATCCATGATGTCGGCGTGCAGGCCATACTCAAGATCGTTGACATAGACAGAAGCGGTGATGTGCATGGGGTTGACTAGGACCAATCCATCAGTCACTCCGGATTCACGAATGATACGCTGAACATCATCTGTGATGCAACGAATTTCATAGCGCTCAGGGGTGTTAACGTGGATCTCTTCGGTGTAGGTCACCGCTTGACCTGTGACCTCGCGTCCCATGCTATCGCCCTGTGGAATCAGGCATGAGGCATGAATGCTACTCACTCTTCATCTGAATAACCGGGGAGATCCTTGGTCAGTCGTGCATGTTCACGATCGTAGAAGTCATTGTTGATGTTAATCCAGTGCTCCATGTGCGTGACATAAGCCTCCATTTCTTTGGCATACATTGGTGCGTCACGTGCCTCGCGATCGGATTTGTAAACAATATAGGTACTAATGGCTGATAGTCCGAACAGGAGTGCCAAGAACAATTGCCCAGACGTAGAACCCGAATCGAAATCCCCGGGTAATCCATACTTTTCCCTCATTTCAAGGGAGGCAAGGGCAGCGAGAGAAATTAGTGAGACAGGCCACAGAATCATGGAAAGCAAAAGGAATACACCTTCGTAGAAGAATAGGGGCCTTGCCCGTCGTGATGGGCGCTTTGGTTTCATCAGTTCCAATGTTTCACCTGAACCGTCCTCATGGGAGACACTGATAAGTTCTTGTGGTCCAAGAAGGGGATGGATTATGTCTGGTTCTTTGGTGAAAAATGTGATTGAACAGAAGATGAGGAAGAACAGGCACCAAGCAAAATCTATGGCGATTTGTTCTAATCCATCATCTAGCAAATTTCCATACTCCAAACGCATCATGATTGAGAGAATAAGTGCTGATGAGAGGATTAGTATCGTCACAAATGGGCGATAACCAATCAGCATCAGCAGAGATGTGCACAGGAACAACGTACCCAATATGATGGCCCTAGGTTTGAGGCCAATTTGTGTGCCAGGGTATTCGCCCAGCAACCTCTCCACGACGAAGTCGGGATAGAAGAAATCGAAGAGCCCCATGTCGTAAGCGAAGTTGAACATCGCCAGCGCATAAAATGCGATTAGTAAACTGTAGAATATCCTCGTTGCCTTACGCAAGTACCCGGGCACGCGATCGTAGTCAATCAGTGGTGCCCTTGGGGTGGATACGAGAGGTGTTTGAGTGGATGACAAGAGAGGTGGTGCAGGGATGACAATGGTCTGAATATCCTCGGTCTCTTCCTTGGCGACCTCTGCCGGTTCCGATTCAGGGTCAACTTCCAACATCTTAGACATCGCATCATCATCAAGGGCCTCATCTGTAGATTCCATGACATCCCCCACAGCGGTTATCACGCCTTGATCAGGCATCGCTACTATCTGATACCGTGCCAATTTCCTCTGTCGCCTCCATTCAGCCAAATCCTCTCTTTTTTGGCCAAGCCAACTCTGAGATGCCGTAATCTGTCGCTTATTCCATGCCAAGAAATATTCCGAATTTTTCTTGGCCCATTCCGCTGCTTCTGCTGTTGATGGTAACTTTGACTCTGAAACATCCCCACTGTCAGTTGACTGGTTTGAGCCGAGTTTGATAATTGGGCCACCAGAGCGAGCCTGAAAATAGCCAATGAGGGCTATGCCAATTGCAAATTCAAACAACCCCCAATAAAGAGAAATGAACAAAGTGGTGATGATGTTGCAGAAAAAGAGTATTGCGACCCATTCGGAAACAGCCCAAACTCGACCCCTAAACTCGATTGGTTTGAGTTCGAACCAAGATGCAGATTCGGGTTCTTCGGCCATGCTACACCTCTATTGAGGCACGCGGCGATAGAAAGTCATGACGGGTGATTAT
>JAPKEY010000160.1 GCA_028821815.1 Candidatus Poseidoniales archaeon
TTCCAATCATGCTGATACATTGGAAGACCGCAGATGTTTGCATTCTTTCAACCGTCGAGATGAAGTTACGCGGACATCCTAAGGCTGGAACTCGAGAACAAGGTGGATTCATCCAACGAATGGGTGCTCTTGTTGGTTGGCACATGAGCGATAAAACCGCTGCTAATTTAGGCTGGGGTTTGTCGTATATGGGTCTGGTATTGTGTGCATTGCGTTTGTATCTAGATGGGCACATTCCATGGTGAGATTATGTGGCGTTGGATGGCTGCAAAATGCGTACGCTTCAGTCATCTATTCGTGATGCTTTTTTTGATGTTAGGTTGGGCATTGCCATGGGTGACTGCATGGTGGATTCATGCCATCTTGACACCGTTCACAAGACTGCATTGGCGATTCAATGACCGCACCTGTATTTTCACAACATGGGAACATTGTTTGTTGCAGAATGAACACATCGATGATCATGAAGAAGGCTGGTTTGTAAAGGAAATTACGGAGTCTATCACCGGTTGGCGGCCACCAACTGAGTTGACACGCAACGCCATGCTGGTTTGGATGTGGGCGACCACAATTATCTCCATAATCCGTATTGCGCTCAATTGAATAGGGGTCACCTCTCTGGTCACCCTATGGGTGACCATTCACGCTTGCTGCCAACCAGCCTCGTTTTACTGCTAATTTTCTCGATTATGCTTCCACTTTTTCAGCCACAAATCGAATCTGAATTGGAGTCCGAATCTACATTGGAACTCGTTTCCACCAAGAGTGGGACATTGATTGATGTTGTCGATTGGCGAATCGGTGATGAATGGATTTACGATGCCGAATTTGATGTTGAAGATTTGGTTGTTGGTGGTGCACCGGGCTCACAGGTTGGTGTTTTGACGGGACAATTAACTCGTGAAGTTGTCGATATTCGAATAGATACAATCGACAACGTCTCAACACTCGTCTATGACCTTGAGTCATCTGGAACCTTCAATTACAACGGGGCAACCATTGTTGCATCTGGTTTCAACGTCGGCGGTGATCTTGAGGTTGAACTCGACATGGAGGAGGTCATTCGCGCCTCCGACCTTGGCCAGATTACCTACAACATGGATCTCGATGTTGATTTCAACAATATTGGATTCCCTGCTAGTCTTGTTGTAGGCAGTAGCCTTGATCTTGCAACCCTTAGTATTGACACAGATTATGCACCACCCAAGGAAATTTACGATTTCCCAATCAATGTAGGTGAAATTTGGGATACGCCAACCACAACGTCAACCACTTGGTCTGGTGAAGTTTATGACAATTTGTTTGTGTTGCCCGATGATAGTTCAGAATCGACTACTGAACGATATGAAGTCGTTGGTTCAGGCGACCCAGGAGTTGCCTATTCTGGCTGCTCAAATGCTTACAATATCACAGCATACAATGACAGTTCTGGCGTTATCAATGGATACCGCTGGTGGTGCGAAAATGCTCAAAACGATGCATGGTGGCATCAGAGCATCGATGTTGGTGCAGATATTGATTTCAGGTTGAATCAGTACAACCCCGTCTCCCGCAATCACGAAATCGAAGTGGATCTCTCTTTCCCAGCTTGGCCTTTGGACCTTGATCTTGGAGTTTGGGTCAATGTGACCAATAGCAATGGGCAACCCGTGGCGAACCAAGATGTTGAGTTCGCATACGAGATCACGGAAGACATACGAATCGTAACCACTGCATCCAATGGTAGTGCCTATCTTGAGTTCGACACAGGCCATGAGTTGGATACGTCTCCAACTAGTACGGACTATGCTAGTCACGGTGTCATTGCATGGATTTCTTCAACAGAGGAAATCGGTGTCGCTACACTGACATTGGATGAAAACCTCGTCGAGGTTGATCTCGCAGCAGTCAGTTCTGGTGTTTCTGTCACTCGTTTACGAGATGGAGTGTCCCAACAACTCAACTCGCTTACTGGTTACTATGCCATCCCTGGAGATGAACTGACATTCAGTGTACCTGTGCAGAATCGTGGCATCATGACCGCACCAGCAACCATTCTAGAGATTCAAGCACCAGATGGCTCGTCCAGTGAAGTCAACGTCCCATCACTTTCTGCGTTAGGTGTCTTCACGGCAGATATTGCTTGGACCGTCCCACAATCACAGGCTGTTGGAAACGTGCAAGTTCTCTTCACCGTCGACCCTGCACAGGCGGTTACTCAAGATGCGAACCGATCGAACAACCAAGGTACATTTTCTCTCTTTGTCGGTCGCTTGCCAACGGCAATTAGTGACAACATGGTTCCCAAGTTAACCTTTGAAAAAATTGTCATCGATGCCACAATGTCCGTCGACCCTGATGGTGGAACAGTTCTCTGTCTGTTCGATGTGGAACTGGAGAATGGGACAATTGATTCACATGTTGAACCGGATTGTATGATTGAAGAAACATGGGAAGATGATGGTGAATATGTTGTCAATCTTACGGTTGTGGATGATGAGAATGATGTTACGCGTACATCCGTTCTAGTCGTCGTTAACAATCGGCCAGCTATCGTCAATCTCGCTTCTAGTAATCCAAGTGTAAGAGTGGGTCAATCTGTTACTTTCAACGCCTATGACAACAGCGATATCGACACGGTCACACCTGAAGCACCCATCGACATGCTCTGGTTGCCACCAGATGCACCAAATGGTGAACCATACACATGTTCACAGGGGTTGATTACGCAAGCATGCACAGTGGTTCCAGAAGTTGAAGGTCAATTTATGATGAGTTTCCGAGCGGTGGATGACGACTTTGCTGTCACCACAGTCAGCACCAGTATCACAGTCACCAACATCGCACCATACAATGGCTCAATTCTGTTGCAAGATGCTGAATCAGGGACACTGATTCCAAAGGATAGTCAAGGATTCATGTGGATTGTAGAAGAAGATCAAATTGTCGAATTGGTTGGTTCAGTTGAAGATTCACCCAATGATCTGCCGACCATGCGTTGGGAATGGCAACCAGATTCTGGTGAAACTCCAAGCTGGTTTGAGTCAACCGTGGGTCCAACTTCGGTCGTACCCGTCTCTTGGTCTGAATCAGAGCCGCGCCTGCGTACAATCACTCTACAAATTTTTGACGATGATGACGAGACCACTGGAACAATCACCGCTTATATTGCGGTAAGCAATGTGGCTCCAACCATCGAACCCTTTGAGGAACCCCTTCCCCTTTGGGAAGACCAAACCGCCACCTTTACTGCTGGATTTAGCGATACTTCCAGTGACACTGAAAGTTTAGTGGCTTGCTGGGACCTTGATGTGGTGTCGGACTCAGATGATGATGGTATCACTGAGAATGACTGTGATATCACCGGCCCTACATTGAGTCATACTTGGATGACATCAGGAACAAAGTATGTCATATTCCATGTCACTGATGATGATGGTGAATATACTTCACAGAGCCTCAATTTCACCGTTCGTAACCGCGCACCAGATGCTGGTATTTGGGTGAGTACAGCCACCCCCAAAGCCGGTGAGATGTTTGGACTTTCAGGCAACACATCAACGGATACACTCACTGATCAACCCGATTTGAGATATGAATGGGACCTTGACACCTCTGTTGATTCAGATGGTGATGGAAATGCAGCCAATGACATCGATGAGGATGTCATGGAGATTTGGATTAAGTTCGATGAACCTGGTGAACGCGCCATTCGTTTGACGGTGATTGACAATGATCAAGCCATTTCAACCCAGGGCCATACAATTACGGTGATGGAGGGTGATAAAGGAATA
>JAPKEY010000161.1 GCA_028821815.1 Candidatus Poseidoniales archaeon
CGCATCGCCTGAACATTTGCAAACATATGCATGTTTTTCAGCCAATGTCTTCACAGCATATTCTAGGTAGACGTCCATTCTGTCAGATGCCCGTATAATTCGGCTTGGTGCATGACCTGCAAGCCAAGTAAAATCCTCCTCGATAAGTGCGTATGCCGCTGGGTCAGGTGGTTTGACGACAGCATCAGTGTCATCAAATCGAAGGATCACTTCACCATCATACATACGGGCCAATTCTGCATTGATGACAACACCACGTGCGTGCCCGAATGAAAGTGGGCCATTCGGGTTTGGTGCAAACCGGAGAACCACGTTTCCATTTTCCGCATTCGGTAATGGTGGCAACCCCTCACGCCGCTCCTTGACTTTCTTTTCGAGTGCATCAGGTGATTCGCTTTAAAGAATTGTACGGACATGGCCTAGGCCTTTCTCTGCGGCTAAAGCATTGGCCTCAGCGACTTGGCTGGCAATAAACGCTGTCAATTGTTTTGCTTGACTTCGAAGGTCGGGGTTTTCACCCATGACTCTACCCATGACAGAACCAACCTGGCCCTGCCCATCATACTCGAGTGCATTCTGTAGAGCGTACTTTCGCAGAAGTGCAATGACTGCTGGTTCCAGTTCGCCCATAGGGCGAAACTGACCGCACTTTGTTCTTGAACATGCGGGACTCAGAATAGGGTTCGCTGCGCGTTGTGGGGAGCATTGGGGTCTTCCGGCCTACATGGAAGAGGTGAATTGTACATCTTTTCCCATGCGTTCCTCACTGTCGCCCAACCCCATCGCAGACAATCGTGCGGCTCAGCCCCCTCGATTAGACGAGGTAATGCAGCAATTGTTGTCGGATCTGATGGATATCCTGAACCCAAATTTATTCCGATTTCAGTGGAGAGTGATTTCAATATGTTATCTCGAGCGACTTTCGCCAATATCGATGCACCAGCCACAGCTAAACAATGTAAATCTGCACCGTGGCGACTGTCCATTGACCATCCCTCCCATGGCCTATCCGAGAGGCGACTGGCCACGTTGTTACCAAAACGCCCAGCATCGGAATCACACGCATCCAATTGCAGTACCCCCCCTCCTTCGATTCGTAATTTTCGCGCCAAAGTAGCGAACAGGGTCACTTCATGGTCATTGAGATTGGTTATCGCCATGGCACGATCGATTTCAGCAGGTTCGGAGATGTACAATTCGAACATCCAATTCCTAATATTTGCTTGTTCACGAATCCACGCATCGAGTTTGCTCCGTTTGGGCCCGGATAGTAATTTTGAGTCTGTAACACCTGCATCGTGCAGCAGAGGTAAATCTGATTCAGGTACACAAAGTGCACCGACGACGAGTGGACCGATAACAGGGCCCCTGCCGGCTTCATCAATACCTATTCGCCACATGGTCATCACAAATCTAGATCCAAATCATCGTCAGTGATTTTCCCTTTAGGCTTTACAGATTCCTTTCGAGGATGACGCACTGTTCGAGTTCCCACCGATTCAGTTGGAGGGAGCACCTGATTTGCTTCGTGTGGTTCAGCAACATCGAGCAAATCGTCTGCGAGATTTTCAATCGCTGTGTAATCTGCTTTCTCATCGTGATGTTGGAATACAGTTTCGGCCGCAGCCATGACCTTCTCAGAAGGTGCAATTTTCTTCGGTTTTTGTTCTGACTTCATCTGGAATGCCATCTTGAAAGCCTCAGCATCCATTGCAGGACTGGGTTTTGCTTGTGGCGTTGCAACGTTCTTCTCGCTGAATTTGTCCATCCAATCTTCAACCTTTTCTGGCTCAACATGGTGTGAAGCAATCAATTCAGCCCATTCCGAATCCTTGCGTTGTCGATATACGACTGCACGATGCAACACAATTGCACCGATGATGGTGACGATAATTGAAATTAGGATTTGACCCCAATCGTTCCAAAATGATTGTATCTGCTCCACAAATTCATTCCAAGCACTTTCTTCTCCGATGTTCTCTGGAGGCCAATATACGGCGAGGATTTCGTATTCAGTACGATTTGTGAAAATGATGTTGGGTTCAAGCGTACTGCGCATCTCAACAGTGATTTCTGCCGTTCGATTCAATTGTTGATTTTGAGGCAAGTGCATCCAGGCTCTGAAAGTCACAGTGGCGTTCGGAGCGATGTCATGGATGATGAAATGATTGGGCGTCAATTCGCCAATCTCCCAATCACTTGAAAATGGTGGAATCAATCCATATTCTGTGAAAATATTTGTTGAAAATGTAACATCCAATCCATCGTCTATATTGCCGATGTTTCTAAGTGTATACGTGAGTGTAATATTGTCCGTATCATCCATCGAGATGTGTTCTGAATGAATCCTCCAATCACATAGAACCGCCACTTCAATCGTCGTCGAAATTGACCCAGTCTCAATTCCATCACTGGTCATCAATCGAATCGTGGGTGTCAATTCAAATCCAGCCAGTAATCCATTCTCCACGATGTAGATGACTCCCACATATGTGGATTCACCGGGTTGTAGATTGAACACGGTTTGCGCCACCTGCATCTCAAGTGATTCGGGCAATTCCCATTCAATTTCGTAATCATCCAGATAATTACCTGTATTTTGTATTCTGAATTCACTTGTGCAGAGATCGCCTGCATCCATCAGAGCACAATCCTCGTCCATGAATTCAATCGTAGCACTTCGTTCACGAAGAATACTCACTTCAATCATCGTCGTGGAGATTTGTTGGCTTGCCCCACTGCTCCACGTACTGAATTCCACCCACATCGTACTTGTGGGGAGATATGGGGCATGAAATTCCAATTGTACTGTACCTGTTTGAAACGGTCCCAAATCTAGAACGTTGTACAGTTCCCAGATTTCAAGTGTCCACCCATTCAGGGTGAATGAAATTGCGGGTTCATATCCTGGAATTGGCACTCCCTCGGCGCTGACTGGCCGTATCCGGACGCCCATATCCCTCTCTTCATTGCCGAGATTTCGAACGGTCACGGGTACGCGGACTTCTGTACCCGGGTCCAAAGTTGCATTTTCTGGTTGTGTCGCCACTTCAGCTCCATTCCAAGGCAAGACTTCCACTGTGAATGTCCACGTGGTTGAATTCCCATCATGTTGGCTGACGGCTGTGACAGTAAACGAATGCTTGGATCCTGCCAAGGGCAATCCCATGGAGATTTCTGGCACAGAGATGCCGAATTGAATCCAGTGTAGTGAATCACTATCCATTTGCAATGTGTAAGCGTTGGCTGGATTTCCATCACCATAATTCCAAGACATATCCCAACCAGTATCGGTTTGGATGTGAATATCGGCGACATCTGAAAATGAAGCGTTATTGGTGATGTTGACTGTGAATCCTGAACCACCTCCTGGTTCAATCAGGACATTGGTGCCATCTGAACTTCCAAACCACAGGTTGCTGACATCCGATGTATTGTCTGAAGGCTCACCGGTTGGTTCGTTTTGCCAGGGGTAACTGTAGCCCAATGCGTCGTCGAAGATGACAGAATCCGCAGCCTGCTGTAGTTGCAATCGAACATTTTCGTCCAATCCAAATGAGTCAGGTAATCCAATAGACGAATCTCCAGTAATGGTTGAGTGCATGACACAAGCGGCCAGATAAGTCCCCTGAATTGAAGGATGTGAACCATCGCCGGAATACAGATTGTAGAATAACGTACCTTGGTCTGTGGGGGTTCCACCATCCACAACAATATCGTCGTAAATTGCCTTGTAGGCCAATCCAACAGGGGCG
>JAPKEY010000162.1 GCA_028821815.1 Candidatus Poseidoniales archaeon
CCGCGATCGAAGTCCATTGCATACCGTTGAGTGCTTCGCCATTGTTTCGTGTGGTGCGAACGTGCAGAGAAGCTGTGTAAGCAGAACCAACGAGCATCAAGAAAATGATGATACCAGAGTAAGCTGGAAGGAGATACATGAAGTAAAGCAGGACCATACAAACTAGGAGGCTACCTCCGGCTGCATACAGCATCATTGGGTTCTGAGATTGATTCGGTACCGTTTGGTTCTCTATAACCGCATCTGCCGCAGCTCCAACATCATCGTCAGAATCTCCTGTTACTTGCTTGGCCTTTTCGAGTAATCCGCCAGACATAAGTTTCACCTCTACGAGGTGTTCCTCGGGCTTGGGGTTATCAAACCGTTGCCTCAATTGACCAATAGGACCACATTGTGGCCCGAATTGGGATTACCGTCAGAATAACGGTTCAAACGGGGGGCTGGGGACATCTGCCGTCGCTTCGCCATGATCTTCATTGCGTCGCTTAGCTACAAATGCCGCTGCCAGGCCCAACATCATCAAACTCGGGAAGAGTTCGAAGCCGGGCAAGTAGACACCGCGGATGTAGAGTGTGACCATCTGTGTTTGTGACATCTCGACGCCGCCGCTGCGGATTGAGTGTTCAGAAGTGGTGCGGAAATCCAACTGGTAGTAATGGTCGGACCAACCTTGCTTCTTGGGTGTGCGCATCATGACGCGCATCTTGACAGGAGGTGCCTTGGATTCAATCCAAGTGTTGACTTCTGGCAATGAGATTTGGAAGCCAGCGTCTGCGAGTTCGTCGCGGTTGTTCACAGCGATGATGAACTGGTCACGGTTGTTACCGTCGTTGTAAATTCCGAATTCAAAGATGTAGTCGACCTTTGGTCGCAATTGCTTGAATGGTTCATCCGCCTGAATTCGCAGCATTGGGAACTGCTTGACCACAACGACCAGACTGGTTGTCTGTGAAGTGCAGGTTGGGCAGGGTGCACCATTTGCTTGATCGACTCGAGCCGAGATTGTGACTTGCCGGCTGCCTTCAGCCATCTGGTCTTCACCGCGGACAACCACTTCGAAAGTGGTGGTGTCACCAGCCGCTACGGTAATGGAACCAGGAGCGGCGTAGGTGAGACCGGCGGCAGTAATCTGAATGTTGACCTTCTCGACGTACAGAGTTGGGTTCTGTGCATCACAGTAGGTGGTACCAATTCGGGTATCACCTGGTGCGACATCGATTTCGATGGCGGTGGGTGAACAGGTTAAGCTGATGTCAGGGTTGATTTGCGCTTCAGCATTGTCAACTGTACCAGCCCAAGTGCTTAGGACGTAGATTGTAATCAGCAAGGTCATTCGAAAGACGGATTTCACGGGTTCCACCATAGGTGTCCTGCCCCTCAGGCATACATAAGCGTTCGCAGGCTAAGGTCAAAACGATGTATGCAGCCGTTAGAATTCAAAATTATCAAGGTCGTCGAGTTCACCATCTAAATCATCGAGTTCGGCATCCAAATCTTCGAGTTCAAAGTCCTCCTCGAAATCATCCTCATCCTCTTCATCCTCATCATCCAGTTCATTTAGATGCGATTGAGATGCCTTATTGGCACGCTTTGTGACACTTCTGACAATGGCAAACAGGAACAAAACTCCGAGAGTGCCCGCAGCGATATAGGCCCAGGTCGGAATGTTCATTGCGGTCAAATCGAGGATGTTTTCTTCGGGGGCAGTCGTATTGATGATTAATGTGACATCAACGGATTCCGAATTATCAAAACTCGATTTGATTCGAATGATGATGGAAAGAGATTCATCCTCCATGTTCGGATTGGGTGTGAATCTAAGGGTGTATGTCGCCGAGCCGCCGTCGGAATCAATCGTGTCACCTTGCCCTGAATTAGTAATGTTCCAGCCAATATTTCGCTCATCGAGAACTACTGAATTTTGGATGGACACTGTCAGGTCATCATCGACATTTCCGTCGTTCGCAATCATGACGCTTGCCGACATGGGCTGCATAAGTTCCGAGGACAGGATCATCGAGGAGGGTTGGGATGTCACACTCAAGTCGACGAACTCAGCCACTTGTGCCACGATATTGGTTTCATCGGATGGGAAAAATATCTCAAGGAAATCTGCTAAGGTCGGAGAGCCTTGAATAGAGGTGACTTGAACAGAGACTGTCATGTTGTAAACCGTCGAAGCCAGTGAATCACTCGACACAGAAATCTGAATGGTTTGCTCGTCTCCAGCCGCCAATGTCAATGATTCCGGACCTGCTACTGAAAGACCATCTCCATCGTAATCAATTTCGATTTCCTCATTGAATGTCGATGGGTTTTCAATCGTACAAGTCGCGACACCTTGTGCGCCTCCTGAATTGACTTCTAAGTCTAGAGAGGTCTCTTCGTTAACACAGGTGATCTCAATACCCGGAAAAGGGCTGTCCTGGGCTGTAACTGGAGAACACGACAACGACGAAATAAGGAGGATGGCGGCGAGGAATAATGTCCGTCTGGGCATCGACATCGACCTTCGGTGGGGTGCCTTTGTTCAAGAGGGTTGGCGTCAAAAGTAGGTGGACCCCACCGGATTTGAACCGGTGGCCACCCGGTTATGAGCCGGGTGCTCTAACCAGACTAAGCTAGGGGTCCTGAATGTCGGGGGGATGCCGGAGCACTTCAGCCTTCACTCGCCGGCCATCGCTTCATTGATGGCATTCTCAGCGGCTTCTCGACAATCTTCAGGCACGAACAATAAGATGTCATTTAGAGGTGCTGTGATACTGGCAACAATCGCACTCACTTCACTGATGTCACGACCATCTTCAATTCGAATCCCATCTGTGTAAGGTCGGTAACCTTCCTTGTGCACACGAGTGACAATCATGTCTTCTTCAGGATTGTGCCCTGCATCGGTCAGAATTTGCTCAATGTTGCTTTTCGCCCCCCAGTAGGCAACTTCTGTAAGGTTACGCACGCGTACACGCTTGTGCATTCCCGACCGACTGGCGAGTAGACCAGCCCACTTGGACAGCGCAGGGTCATCGTGTGTAACGATGGCTGTGAGTTCAGCATGGATCAAGCTGTCCGTCAGTGCGAGATAATTTCGGACGGAGAGATTTTCATCCACCAGCATTCGATTCATTCGAACACTGACAGTCATCGTTCCAGCCTGCACTAACTCTCGTGCGCGCACGAGGGCGCGAATGACATAGGCAGTTGTGAGCATGTTCAGTTTGTGGAAGTAGACATTGTGATACATGTTGTACCGCATCATGAGATAGGACTCAACTTCAGCAACGCCTCCACGGGTAACCATGAGGTGGCCATCATCGTCAATGCGTAACGCGCGGAAAATTCTGAATACATCGAACGTACCAATCTTGGCGCCTGTATTGATTTGGTCCCGCATCAGATAATCGAGGCGATCGACATCCAATTGGCTGCTAACAATGTCATGCAAAACAGGGAAGTCACAGGTTCCATCAAGAATCGAGAACAAGCGGGCTAAGCCATCTTCACCAATCAATTTGATGAGGGCCTGACGGAGGTCGTTTTCAGGGTCCTCAAGGATCAACCTACCCCACTTTTCGTGATGGTTGTAATTGGCAAAAACACGCTCATTCTCAAGCGCATGGCTGAAGGGTGGATGGCCGATATCGTGCAGCAGTGCAGCATACCGAACAAGGCGTGCATCTTCAGGGGTGATTCGGCCGGGGTTGACCACCTCCAAATGTTCGAGTAAAACACCGGCGAGATGGTG
>JAPKEY010000163.1 GCA_028821815.1 Candidatus Poseidoniales archaeon
TCAAGAAGGCAAAACAGGCCAGCCCCAGCATCATTTTCCTTGATGAATTCGAATCGATTGCAGGTGCACGCACATCCAATTCTGGTGAAGGTAGCGATGTATCGAATCGTGTCGTCAATCAGCTGCTATCCAGCATGGATGGCGTTGAATCCATGGAAGGAGTCATCATCATTGCCGCGACGAATCGTCCCGAGATGATTGACCCTGCCCTGTTGCGCAGTGGCCGGTTTGAACGTGTTATGCATATCCCGCCCCCTGACCATGCAAGCCTTCGAAAGATTCTGAAGATTCACGCCAAGAATATGCCTCTTGGAAAATTCGACCTTGAAAGTCTAGCTGACAATATGGAAAATTACACTGGTGCTGATGTTGAAGCGGTTTGCCGTGAAGCTGCTCTCATTGCTATGCGGGCCGAAAGAAAATCGGTCGCAAAGAAACATTTCGAGGAAGCTATTGCTCGAGTCCGTCCAACAATCACACCTGAAATGCTTGAGTATTACACCCGGTTAGAGAGCAAATTGACAAGTGGATTGGAAAGTATTCGGCGAAATAGTGACACCTTGATGGGAATCGAAAGCGTTTGAGGTGAATATATGCCTGCGGCTTTCTCAGCAGAATTATCTGGCCGTCGGGTCGTAGATAGCCGGGGGGATTTACTGGGAACAGTTGTCGATTTATTCATCGATGATGTTAGCGGTACCGTACTCGGATTACTTCTAGAATTAGACGATGGATTGGACCCTAAACTACTCCCATGGTCCACTTTTGGAGAGCATTTGGTAATCCCAACCGATGAGGTTGCATCTATCGATGAAGAGATCCATCTGAACCGTTGAGATTGAATTTACGATGATACAAGACCTCCCATCACCCCCAAACCGTCTTAAGGCTAGGTTTAGCGTCTCGCGGCTGCACATCCTATGGATGTGGGGAGTCAGTCGAAATGAAAATTGGTTCGGTTGATGTTGGTACCGTCCTGAAATCACGCAAAACGCGTCGGACTGGATTGATGGTTGCTTTCTATGGGGTATTGGCCCTTTTGCTGTACAGCATCGTTGGTTCTTACTTGGTGCCAAGCGATCCACACCTATCTGCTTATGACGATGATTGGGATGATTTGTCAGCATTCCGAGCAGACCTCAAAGGAATGGGTGTTGATACGACAAGTATGATTTCCAGTCCCGTGCTTCTGGGTGAAATAGAGAATCCAGAGGATACTGTATTCATCGTTACAGGTGTTGAACAAGACACCATATCTCTACCCCGTTTCACTGGAGATGTCGATGTTGTTCAATTCAGTGAATCAGAAGGATACACAACTACGGAAATTGAAGCGATTGTGCAATATGTTTCTGCTGGTGGTACACTAATAGTGATGGATGACTTCGGGTTCTCAGCAGGATTAGCTGATACGTTTGAGTTGGGATATAGTGGCCACCAACTCTACGATGAAGAAGCATGGGCACGCGGTTTAGATTACAATTACATCTGGATGAATTCATCGAACCCATATGATTACACTGGGACTGACAAGTCTGGTTTACACCCATGCCTTTCTGATGCAGACAACGATGGCATCATCGACCGACTGGATTCACTTCCAAATAGCCCGGTCAACGGTGCTGACACGCCAACGGTTACTGAAGCCGGACTGTGCGCCCATCACATTGAAACTGATATTTCAGGCGGGCAATTTTGGAACTTCAGTACGAACTACAACGTTTTATTGAATACACCATCAGCTTTCGATAAGCAGGCAGCAGAATCTACTTCTGATAACCGATATGCTTGGGGTCGTTCTAGTCAAGATTCTTACCTTGACACCAATGATGATGGTCAAGGAGATGTTGGTTTTGAGGGTGGAGGAATCGAAAGTGATGAAGCCGGCCCGTTCACAATGGCTGTCAAGGTCTGTGCTAAGAGGGATTGTGATGAACAACCAGGAGAAACGATGGGTCGGGCAATTTTTGTCAGCGATGGTTCGGTACTGATGAATGCAATCTATGATTGGGAAGAGACTAATGATGGGAACTACGGTGAATTGAATGGCAAAGTAATGCCTGAGAATGACAATCGCCGTTGGGTTCTCGATATCATTGCTGAATCGTTGTTAATGCACACTGCTGCTGATGAATTCAATGGGACATCTGGAGTGGGTAAGCAGGTAATCTTTGATGAAAGTCGCCATCAGCAAACAAATGCACTGGGAGATACCTACAATCTCATCTATTACATTCTGGTTTACTTCACCAATGATTGGATGGCGATGCTGTTCCTTTTCCTTGCACTATTCGTCGCTTTTGAGGCCGTAATTATCAAGAAGGTCGATCCGGAACCGTGGCGACATGTATTCAGTATCATTTACTATGGATTTGGTGATGCTAGACGATATGGCTACTATGGACGTGCTAACAAAGTCAAGCAAGTTTTACTGTCGCGGGTAAGAAATCTCAATTCATTGACAAGAGATGAGTTTGATGCCTTGCCGGCTCGCGAGTTACAGAAGATGATTGCTGATCCTGTGCTGATAAAGTTCGTCTTTGAAGATCGGAATTACAGCCTAGAACAGCTCGTTGCTGTTGTCAAGCGAGTCAAGATGTGGGGGCGCAAGTAAGCGGGGGGTGAGATAACATGTGGACACGAAAAGCAGCATTATTCCTAACATCGGGGATATCTCTCGTCTTGATTGGAATGATGATTGCAAATTTCCAGTTGATGATTCTCGGACTCATGTTCATCGCCTTCTTGGCCGTCAACTCGTGGGTTGTAGGCCATGGGGAATTGGAAGTCGTACGGACACTATCGGCAGACAACCTGTACAAGGGCGATGATTTGTATGTCGAACTTGCCATCACTAACAGTTCATTCCGTCGCACACAGCAATTGGAAGTGTTTGACAACGTCCCTCATGAGATGAAACTACGCAGCGGACTCAACTACATGCGTGTCAATCTAGGCCCCGGTGAAACCACACGAATTCGCTATGTGTTGCGATGTCCACTGCGTGGACACTATTCCTTCGGACCGGTGTCGGTTCGATACCGAAACACGTTCAACCTATTCAGTCAAGAGATGTACATTGATCACCGCTCCGGTCTTATCGTATTCCCACAGGTAAAAGAAATTGAGGAAGCGATGGTCCGAAGTCGAACACCCAAGATGTACACAGGTGCAATGACTCTTCGAACACCCGGCCCAGGTTCCGAATTCTATTCACTGCGTGAATATGTACCAGGTGATCCATTCAAAATTATCAATTGGAAAGCGTTTGCTCGAACTGGCATCATGATGGTCAACGAGAAATGTCGCGATGCAGTCACAGACGTATTTATTCTCCTTGATTCCAGAGATATCAGTCGTATTGGAACAGTACTGAAAAATCCACTTGAAATGGGCACGGTTGCCGCTGCAAGTTTGGCATCTTATTTCCTTAAGAGACGCGATTCTATCGCCCTTGCTGTGTATGATGACACCTTGTCATACTTGCCAGCTGATGGTGGTGACAAGCAGTATTTCAAAGTCCTATCCAGCCTTGCGGGTGTCGCTCCAAAGGGTGACATGCCACTCCAAGCAGTGACCAATTCCCTTGCACCACGATTCAGTCGTGGCAGCCCCGTATTTGTTATCTCAAGTCTTGAGGGTGATGGGACAGTATCTCATGCAATTCGTGATTTGGCGGGCCGTGGTCACGAAGTCGTTATCCTCAGCCCATCGAGTATTGA
>JAPKEY010000164.1 GCA_028821815.1 Candidatus Poseidoniales archaeon
GGTTTGAGGCGACCACCGAGCTTGCCCTCCTCCGAAATTCTGTATCGAACCCGAAGAAGACATCCAGGCTATTGGAACATTCAATTCAGTTCCTGCTGAATTGTAAGCGGTCGCTGTGATGTTCAATGCTTGATCGGCAGGCATAGAGATTGGGCCGCTTGGACTGAGTGTAATGTGGTGGACTGAGGGGTCCCCTGTAGCGGAACAAGAACGAGCGGATGTATCTGCCGTGACGATTACCGAAAGTGGAGCGAGAAGAAGAAGGGTGAGAAGTATGACTCGGCGCATCATTTCACCCCACCTTGGTCCACTGCCCAGAGGCATCCACTTGCCAATATTGGGATTCACCTTGAGCGGTTTGGTACCAACCTGTTTGTCCTTGTACTGTTCCGTCCATTGCCTGTAAAACACCGCTTGATTCTGTATCTTGTTCAGTAACGATTTCTTTCGTTTTCTCGACTATGTTTGTGGTTGCATCCTCCAGAGCACGGATTCGGCCCTGTTGTCGTTGGTGACTCAAACGTCGTCTGCTTCTTCGAGATAGTGAGGTGTTTTCCGTTGATTCTGCAACGGTTCTCATTTCCCCGGTTGTAATCGTCGTAGGTTGAATCAAGTCATACTCGTCATCCCAATGCGGTTCAGCCACAGAATTCTTCCGCATGATAAGGACTAGTAATCCAATCAATATACCTGCGACAATAAAGCCACCCAGAAGTATTTGGCCACTTTGGCTACTGGTTAATCGATCGATTCCAGTGGGCTCAACATCCACGTAAGTAACTGCAGTCCATCCTTCATATCGTACCGTAATCTTCTGTCCATCTCCGGGATTTTCCAATTCAAGGATCCAATAAGGACCCTCATCATGCCTTACAGGTCCAATATCTGTATCAAATTCAAATTGTGAAATTTGCATTGGCACGAGATTCCCACCATAATCAACCAAATTAACTTCAAGTGAAAATTCGGCCCCCTGTTCGCCACTGCCTCCATGCTGTGCGATACGCAATGAACGAGGTTCACCAATGAAAACCTGAAGTGTAAAATTGCCTCTAGCGGTACCATTTTCAACTTCAATATCCCAAATCCCTTCACTGAGACCTCTGGCATCATAAACACCAATTTCTGTGGTTTCTTCGACTACGATTGAGTTGAGTGGAAGATTCCATTCAACAGGCCACGGGGCTTGATTGCCATCCAAATCTACAGCATAGGTAGTAATTTGGAAAACTTCACCGCTGTGGGTCACACTTCCCATCATGAGAGATAAATCAATTTCAATTCGGTGTGGAGCGCCCTGATTGACGTAAATTCGGGAACGGGCGCTTCGTCCTGCGGCATCCACTTCGATGAGATGATCTCCAGTGGTGGTCGGTTGCCAAACACCTCCAGAAAGTTGCAATTGTGGAGTCAAATCTTCACCATCAATCGTCCAATTCATTTGGACTCCTTCGATGGGGTTACCATCTGCATCGCTGAGTTGAGGGTTGAGATGGATTGATTCGTCAGCAGAAATGGTTGTTCCATCACCCGCCAATAATATTCGAGCAAGACGACCTGGGCTGACTTCAAGTGACAGATTAGTGGTGAATGTCCCCTCGGGGCCCGAATGGTTGGCTGTCACAGTCCATGTTCCAGCGAGTCCACCGACAAACCTCACTCCATCAATATCGGATACAAGCGAAGAAGCGACTTCAATCTCAGTCACTTCCCATTCTGCTGAAATCGGCCAGCGATTACCGCGGCTGTCTTCAGCCTGAAGAACGAGATTCGTTTCATCATCGGCAGTCAAAATGTCATTCTCTGCATCAATCCAAACCCGGGAAATTTCACCGGTGATTACCGTAAGGTCAATCCATGTTTCAACTCCCTCGGCGTGAGCTGAAACTCGCCAAGTCCCTGCTTGGCTGGGTAACCATTCAACAAATCCAGCATTGATGCGGAAATTTCCACTTTCTGCTGTCCAATTTTCTAAGGGCAATAGAACCGAAACATTGTTTCCAACACGGTCGTGCCATCGCAAATCAAGCGGTAGTTCTTCATCGGCACTAATGAGACGATTTGGGTCCATGATTTCCAATGAATTGGCCAAACCGGGCCCTACCGTAATCCAGCCCGTACCATTGGCTCCAACCCCACTCGTGACGTTAATCTGCCAAGTGCCAACCTCTTGACCCACATAGTAGCCTGCAGAATCGATGGAACCGCGTTCTACGGTCCAATCAAGACCAGCTGCTGCCGACAATGGCAACAGGTTTCCAAGGTGATCTTCGGCCTCAGCCTGAATTTGAGTTCCAATACCAGCACGGGCGGTCAGCCCCTCAGGGAGGATGATGTGGGCAGCACCCCCAACACCGACTGTGACATTGGAAATGGCAACATGGTTCCCCCATTGTGCGGCCACAGTATGGGTGCCGAGTTCGGTAGGTGTGTACATGCCAGTGTTATCAATGGTACCTGATGATGACGACCAAATGAATGTTAGACCAAATACGGGATTCCAATGCTGGTCAATCCCATGAGCGATGATTGGAATTGTGTCATCTACCGTAATCGAATAATTCGCATTGGCCATCGCCAATCCAAGTGGGGAGCCGGGGTGGATGAGAACTTCTTGATTGCCGGCTACACCTGCGCCATCGGCACTGATGATGGCAGTTCCAGATTGTGAAGGGGTAAGGCGCCCACTACCGTCTACCGAGCCAGAAGTAGTCGCCCAAGATACTGCTGCATTGATAGAAGTGCCTCGTTCAGAACGAATTTGTGCAACGAAATCAAGGGAACTATCAGCATCGGAAATACCTAACTTTGGTTGGATATCAATCCATGAAGGGGAACTGCTGAGGAATGATGGTGCTGCCCATCGAAATGTGATTTCCAATACAGGTCGGTGAGATGGCAAAGATGATTCCGAAGAATGGAATGAGGCTACGCCCATTTCACTTCCAAAACCCGGTGTTAAGAGAAACCCAGCACGGGAGTCTTGACCGTTTAATTGACGATACTGGGCAATTTCAACAGTTTGGGTGACATCGAATTCAATCACTGAAGAATTGGTTAGAACCAATTGTCGATCTTGCCATGCACCGCTGTCCATATTGCCAAGTGCCCCCGGAGTGGACCACTGAGAATTGAGATTACATGTAATCCAAGTTGATTCATCCATCATCCAATCCTGTCGTAAAATGCTCCAAGCTTGAGCATCTACAGGGCCAGATGATACATCAAGATTCAATTGAAGTGAAGCACCCTCAATCGTTGTATTTGTTGGAAAACCCTCAGTATTGAGGTCAACTCCCAATAAGCCGATTCGTGTCTCATCCCTATTTTCAGTCCAACCGACTTCGAATCGGGAAAGAGCCGAACGGTCTGCTGTCACATTGCCACTATCGAGGGTGGTGTCCATTCCGACGGCATAGGTAACGGTCCATGTTCCATCACCATTGTCTGTCAATGAACTATTGATATGTTTTGAGCCGATAGATGATTCAAGAGTCGCTACAGGTGCCGCAAGACCTGCTAGGATTTGCAATAGGAGTAAACCAATCAGGAGG
Source organism: Candidatus Poseidoniales archaeon (assembly GCA_028821815.1). Lineage (GTDB taxonomy): Archaea > Thermoplasmatota > Poseidoniia > Poseidoniales > Thalassarchaeaceae > MGIIb-P. Next base: position 3,555 of record JAPKEY010000164.1, read on the forward strand.
GAAGCGGACCCGCGACTCCTGACTCCGACTCGCATCAAACCGTGACAGAACTCATGGGACTTGAAGAACACCCTGCACCGTCCGCCTACGGCGGACGGTTAAATCACATCAAATTAGATTATTCGGTCCACTCAGCCCAGTCATCCATGCCCTGATC
>JAPKEY010000016.1 GCA_028821815.1 Candidatus Poseidoniales archaeon
CATTGTGCCTAGTGGGGGAATTGACTTCTTCGGTGAGGAAGATTCCTTGTATCCGCGGAACAGCGTTGGAGCCGCAGGCGACATCTACCTGTATGATGTTGGCAATCCATACACTCAAAATGTGCCTGGATTCGGTAATTATCCATTCCTGATGGAGGCATATGATAATTCGACAGGTGTCACATGGCAATGGCCTGTTGATACAGCCCAAGGCCGATTTACAGGCCGGGTACTGGAAGGTGCAGACAATGAAACCAGAGAATGGACCCTCAGCATCAACAATGAGGCCCTAAATGTTGAACCAATGACTTATTCACCATCTGGTGATAACGCCACGCTGCAACTTATTGCAAACCCAGCATATATCATTGCTAATTTCACGACATTCATCGATCATTCCGGTGATGGGAATCTGACCAATGGCACAGTTCAACCAGTTGATTTCAGATTGGTTCCATACTCTGCATTTGATGATTCCATGAATATCAACATCAGCGCATCGCAAATTTGTGATGCTGGGGTGACACGAAACTGTTGGGACAATGGTACAATCGAACTTGAACTTCGTGTTGGTAAGTGGGTATTCGAAACCGATGCCAAGGATGCACGGGGTGAAAATACAACTGATTTCAACACACTCCTTTCCACCTCTGGTGGTTTGATTGAAGTCGCGATTGGTTCCGAATGGCTGGATGTTGAATTGGGCTTCCTACCCGAATGGCATACATCAATTACTCTGCGAAACGAATCTGGTGGTGTAATGGCCAATTGGACCGTGTACTTTGAGGAAGCTGGTGAGGATGGAAGTGAAACATTCAATCTTGATACAGATGCCAATGGAACTATTGTCGAATATCTACCAGAAGGTGATTGGATGGTCTACATCCTCAATTTCATCGATGATGATGGTGATGATACAAACGATGATCCATTGCAAACCTTCCGTGGTACGTTGAGCATTGATTCTACGACACCTGGTATGGGTATAGAGTGGCAAACAGTCGAAGCGGCTCAGTTTAATCTGACACTGATTGAGGCCGGCAGCGGTGAATTGCTGAGTGGATATTCCGTTACAGCAATCAGCGAAAACGGCCTTGGTGAATTCACACTCGGACCCAGTGATGAAGCAGGGGTTATCGATGGCACTCTCATGCAGGGTGCTTGGACATTGAGTCTGAATCGTACCGACAACAACTTGCGCTGGATTCTTGACAATGTGACAATGAACTTCGTCTCGGGTTCAGGAAATCCAGATACCAATCTAACACTGAATAAGTGGGTCGAGATTGCAGGCAATCTATTCCGTGACATCAATGATGATGATGCTTGGAGTTTTGCTGAAGGTATCGAAGGTGCGAATGTAACTGTGAACAGTACAACCTTTGGCCCAGTGGACCTCACATCTGATATTTTGGGGACATGGAGAATTTTCGTTCCAGTGAATGACACTTACGACGTGCTTGCCTACAAGAATGGTTACAGCAATGGTAGTACCACGATTGCAGTAGATTATACCGCCAATACATCTGATATCGAAATGCTGGCTGGAATGGTCACAGTTGGTGGTGAGATTTCCCACGTACTACCATCTGAATGGAGTATCATTGCGGATGAGGTCACTCTAACATTAATCCCAGGGTCTGGTCAATCCTTTGATCATATGACTCCCACAAAGGTACTAGTGAATGGGACATGGGATGGCACGTGGACTGCCGATATTGAACCCGGAAATTGGATTCTTCACACAACCTATGATGGCGATGAGGGACAGTTTGCTGCAATGGAATACCTCGAAGCGGCTGTTGCTGAGGGTGGCGAAGTAGATGCCATGCTTTCGACAGCTAGCGTCCTAAACGTGACAACAGAGTGGGTTGATTTCGATGGCAACGTGTACACACTTGGTGATAGTTCAGAAATCGATAGTGGAGACAATCTTGTCTTCTCAAGTGGTTTAGAATATAGTTGGAACCAAACGGTCGATGTAAATGGCCAAATATCACTGATTTTACCTGCTGGCGATTACAGTATTAGCGGCACATTCGTAACTACCCAATATGGTGTCGAGATGACCTACAATGGAGGCAAGAATGCTAAGGTCGTCGGTGAAGGTGTTGAATCACCAGAACAGCTCGTCCTGTTCAGTGTGCACGAGGATCATTCGATAGCATTCAGTGTCGGTGAGAATCACACCTCGATTCAACAATCGGCAGAAGATGGTGACAACTTCACAATCATCAATAATGATGCAGAAGATGGTGATGACTACACTGTTGGTGAAATCAATGTTGAACTCAACTATTCAGGTAATCGAGCTCAAGACGTATTCATGCTCACCATTGAAATGAATGGTGGCGATGCTCCATTCTGGACGATAGAGGTTTGGAATGGAACCAATGAGACTGGTGAAGACATATGGGAAATTTCTCGTGAATATACGCTCGGCCTTAACACAACTACCACTGCCGATGTGCGTCTTCGTGTAACAGCAGCAAATGAAAGCGTTGCTGAATCATATGATGGTGGCCATTCAATGCTACTCCGTATGACCGAAAGTGGAACCCAAGGGTATGATGAATACGAACTCAAGATCTTCGTGCCACAATCACATGGAGTTGAGGTGGTAGAGCCACTACCTAATATGAATGAAGATGGCGACATAGTGATTGGTATCCAAGTGGGTAATGATGATTCTTACTCGTTCATGTTTGAAAACACAGGCAATGGTGATGACACATACAGTGTCTCAATTTCAGAGTTACCCGAGGCTTTGACGCCTTTCTGGAGTGTGACCGGTGCGTCCGCAATGACAGTTGGTCCGCGAACCACACAGGGATATTCGGTGGCTGTCCACGCATCAGAAGCTTGGGTTGGAGAAGTGGAGCCATTCCCGGTTACGATTACCATTACCAGTGAGGACAACAGTACTTCAGAAACTGTTACTATGTTTATCCAGACATCTCTCCCAATCCTAGAGATTGTGAACGATGCTGACGGAGACATCGGTGTTCTGGGCCTAGCACAGGGTGGATTCGCTGCCCTAGGTCAAACCAATCAGTTCTATCTCAATGTAGTGAATAACGGCCTTGTGGATGCGCATGATGTCCAAGTGGAAATTCTCGATGAATCGGGAGAAATCGTCGGATCTAAAACATTGGATGTGCCAATGGGTGGTGAAGAAACACAGTTCACAATCGACATCACAGCAGTCAACGAGATTGGTTCAGTTGTTTATACAATGCGAATCAATACAACTGGTCTCGAATTGGCAGACCCACAACCCACTGAGGAGCTGGAGAGTATCAACTATCAGCCCACTGTGAAGACCGAGGCAAACAATTGGCTTGGCCTTGTAGTTGGTCTCATCATTGTAGGTCTCATCGGCTTGTTCTGGAAGTTCAGTGGCCGACGTGGATCACAGGCATTCTGATAGTCAACAGAGAACCGGGCTACGCGCCCCTCGCGACACAAATCAGCGATAGCCATACACTGGTCTGCGAAGGGGCCATGTACCCTCAGTCGCCCCTATGGGGCGAAGAAGATGCCACAGGGTCCATATCGCCATCTCGAATACCTCCCTGAGCCTGAGGATCCGCGGATGTTAACGGCAATCGATCCCGATGCACCGGGTTACCGGCCCGAGGCATACGGGGCATCTTTCGAACAGGCCGAAGCATGGCGACACGCCACAAATGAAAATCTCCGGCGAGCAAAACCTCGACCATGGGGGATTACAGCTGCTCTGTGTATCATTGCTGTACTTTTGTTGTCTTACCCACAGATTTCATCATATTTTGTGGGGGCGCTCACTCCAAATTCAAATTGGGCCTATGAGGATACTAACATCTACGCGCTCCAGGATGATTTAGGCCTCACCGGCAACGGAGTCTTGGTGTGTATTGTAGACACGGGAATCGAAATGAAACACCCTGACCTTGCCGATGCCAATCTTGTACGCTATCGTGATTTCGTGGGGGGGGATGATCAAACTATACAAGATCGTGGTGAGGATAGGCATGGGACAATGATGGCAGGAATTTTGGTGGCTGATGGGACGTACCGTGGTGCAGCTCCCAACGTGGGTCTCGTCATCGCAGCAGCGCTCAATTCTGATGGTTCTACACAATCGGAATCAATGGTTGCTGACGCCATAGAGTGGTGCTGGGATGATATGAATGTTGACATTATTTCACTTTCATTGGGTGGTGACCCTGATCCTGAAAACCCACTTGGCTCGATGACAGCTAATGCTGTAGAGAATGCACTCGACCATGGTGTATTCGTCGTGGCTGCTGCCGGAAATTCAGGTGGTGCTGGCACTGACGTCACCGATGTATCTGTGCCGGCTAATGTCGGTGGAGTCATTGCGGTTGGTGCTGTGAATCGGGATGGGACGCTTTGGGAACGTACGGCGACTGGTTCAGAAACGGAGGGGGCAGATGGTACCGTTCGAACTGAACCTGATCAAAAGCCTGAAGTTTCAGCCCCTGGTGTAGGCATCATATCGACATCTGATCCAAATATGGCAATTCCATATTCTGCCAGTTCAGGAACAAGTGATGCGACAGTTTTCGTTACGGGAGCACTCGCATTGATTCTCGAACGCCATGGAGATGCGATTCCGGCGATGAATTCATCTCGAGATTGGATTACATTGGTGAAACAAGCTTTAGCAGATTCTTGTCAGCCAAATCCCCTTCAAGGTGAAGAACACCACCCTCGTTGGGGCTATGGGACGCTTGATGCGTTGGCATGGGAACGCGCTGTAGCCGATTCCATCGCCCAAAATAGTGATACGTAATTTTAAATTTGATACTAATTATTGATATTTAATGCCAATTTTGATACTATAATGGGTAAAAACGGACTGCCGCGGCGTCGTGGCTGTTATAGCCCTTGCAACTCTCGCAGACTTGCAACTTGGAGTGATACCCATGGAAGAGACCCACCGAAACAAGAGTTTACTATTGTCGTTCTTGATGCTCACTAGCGTCATGATTGGCCTTGTCGGCTTGATGCCAACAGCCCTAGCCACCAACGAGACATCGAGCGGAACAATCACAGGCACTGAGGTTTGGTCAGGTTCGCACACATTGACAGACAGCGTCATTGTTGCGACCGGTGCCAACTTGATTGTACAACCTGGAACGACCGTCACCATGCCCAACGGGACATATCTTGATGTCCGTGGTGGCTTGTGTGCTGGAGATGTCGCTTGTGGTGCTAATGGCATGGCGAGCAACAGTTCTCGAATCACATTCAATTGGCAGGATCCGGCCAACGCATCTGCGATCGGTAGCTGCTATGGTATATTCAGTGGTAACCACTACAATAGTGACCCGTCATGCAACGAAGGGATTCTTCTCCGCAGCACTGTGGACATCGGGGCGACCAAGCTCAACCACGTGTCCATTACCAATGCGTATGGGATGCCAAGATGGGTATCTGAAATTGGCGAGGTTCGGTATGGCGCAGTCGTTGCCGAAGGTGCAAGCCCAACAATGACCGCTTTGAAATTCGAAGGTATCAACACAACAAGCCTCCTCATTCTTGACTTGGCTCGACCCGATATTGTCGGCGGTGAATTCACTGTTGGTGATGATGAAACTTCACTCATTGGTTCTGCAATCCAGGCCTATGGGGCTGGCAGTGCGATACAGCCACTTTCGATTATCGCTCCTGTATTCTCTGGTACAGACAAGGGCTGTGGGTCAAATGACGATGGTCGACACGTGCTTTGGGTTGAGGAATCATTTGTTGAAATTAAAAATGCAGTGATTGCAAGTGGCGATTACGGAATTCGTCTCGATACTTCAGCAGGTTTTGTCAATTCTTCAACGATCGACACAACTTGCAACGGAATTGACGTCAACAGCAAGAAAACAGCTGGAAACAATGTTGCCTACAAGTTGACGGTTCAAAATAACAAGATTACTACAGATGAGAAGAGCCCGTTGACTGCATTCAATTTTGCATGGGTTGATTTCAACAACAACATCCTCGATGGTGCATCTGATGGTTCAGGAGTTCAAATTTCCAAGAGTCAGGTTAATATCAATGGAGGCTCAATTGGTCCGATTGGTGGTTGGAATGGTATATGGTCCATTGGTGAAAGTGACGTACGTGTCGAGAATGTAACCATTCAAGATACGGCAAAAGAGCCAATCATCGCCGGGGAATATCACTTTGGTGACAGTGGTTGGTCGGTGCCCGCTCCATCCGAAAATCGAATGTATGTTGCCAATTCCATTATCGATAGCGGTGGTGGTGACTGTACTGGTCAGAAAGCTTGGGGTGGTGACTTTCCTTGCCCAGCAATACATGCCTTCCGCTCTTCAGTGACCTTGCTCAACAATGACATCAGCATTGGAGGGGGGGGTGATGGTATTCGTGCAGTCGGAGCAATTATCGATGTACGAAACAACATGTTCAATTCGACAGGAACTGGAGCCAGCATCAAGCACCACAACACTGGTTATGCTGGTGATCCGCAGTTTGGCACGCTTGCCTTCTTCTCAAGGAATACCTGGGCGGGCATTGGCCAGGCGTACAATGTGACGAAGAGTAGTGTGACCGTACAATCTGAGAACATCCCAATTCCCAATCAAGTCGCGAATACGTCCAACCCAGTCACGCTCTCGTGGCCGGATGTTGAAGCGGCTTCGTGGACCAATTGGGAGACTCAAGTGCTGGTGCCTACCTGTAGTGTGTGGCCACCACAAAATTTCCCATTGGCTTTGGAAATGACCAACAATTCAACTGTATTCACTTACTCAAACTTAACTGGATTGGACACGTCAAATATCTACATTGACACCTCACCAATCAAGTGGGCAGTTCAGATTCGAAAGGCTGAGATTGTCAAGTTCCGAACCATCGTTGAAGGTGTTCGAGTCGGCGGTTCAACCGTTTTGATTGAAGACAGCCACGGCGAAGATTTGTACAGTTTGACAACCGACAGTCAAGGCTGGACTCCAGAGGTGTCTCTTCCGAGTGATTTCCACCTCGATATGACAGGCGGAGGCCCAGGTGGCATCAATCCAGATCGCTATGCCGATGATGAAGGTGAAAATTCGTGCAGTGATGGTATGGATAACGATGGAGACCTCATCTATGATTCAGATGACCCTGACTGTCAAGCGGGACCCGGCAGTCGTGAATTGTCGTTATACTACGTATCTGCTTACAAATTCGGCAAGGGATACAAGAAATACAGTATCACTATGACTAGTCAGACTGGTGTCCTAACCGAGATAGTCACGCTGGAGAATCTAGCCCCTAGTTTGACCGTGAGTCAAAATGATGGACACTCTTTCAAGCGCTCAGCCAACTTTACTGGAACAGCGCATGACGGTCAGTGGGCTGGAATCTACGCTTCTGATGAATTGGCGCGTTGGGATCAACAGGGTGTAGTTGAACAAATCCAGGTCAAGGACCCGTTCACCAGTGATTGGATCGACATGCGCTTGGCGGTAGATGACAGTAGTTCAGATGGCGAAGTGACCTACAACAACCATCCTTTCGGACACTGGTACTTCGAGTACGATATGAGTGATCAGCCTGAAGGGGATTACACCTTTGAATTCCGCGCATTTGATGGTGTGACGGAATCTCAAATCATCACGCGAACCATCAAACTGAACACCGAACCGCCGATTGTTTGGGTCGATGGACCTGCATCAGGTACTAACATCGATGATGGAATCATCCACTTCACAGGCCGTGCATCAGATGCTTACAGTGGTATTTTCGGCAGTGACATCCAGAGAATTTGGTTTGAGGTCGATGGCCCCAACAATTACTACAATTTGTTCGACAAACCAGGCGGTACCGCTTGGTCTGCAGACTGGACAGTTGGGCACTTGCCTTCAGGCACATACATGGTGAAGGTGTGGGCTAGTGATTCTGCCTTCTGCACAAACAGCCCTGATGAGTGCATACCGGTTGAACTGACCCTTGAGGTTGACAACGATAATGCGATTCCAGTGGTACAACTGCTTACGCCTTTCGATTTGCAGACAATTACTGCTAGTGATGATACACTTCTGAGTGGTGTTGCACGTGATACAGACGGCACGGTAACGAAGGTTGAGATTATCATTAAAGATCCTCAAGCCGGCTTCCTTGAAATGCCCGAAGGTTCACATTCATTGGTCACAGATATCATGGCAAATGGTGGATGGGCAACAACCTGGGATACGACTAATTTGGTTCACAATTACCACTACATCATTGAAGTCCGTTCGTTTGATGGATTCCAATACAGTGAGGCCGCTTCGATTGAGATTATCATTGATAATCCCCCAAACCAAGACAACACTCGCCCGGCATTTAATTCGACGGAATGGCCTGATTCGGTGACAATTTTCTGTGAAGAAACAGGGGTTTCTTCAAACCGATGTGGCTCTGGATATTCGATCGACCTCACGCAATATTTCTCAGATATTGATGTGGGTGACAGTTTGTCTTACTACGTGCTTGATCAGTCGGACAAGTTTGAGGATGACTTACACGCTGAGGTCATTACAATCGGTAGTTCTGGAATGGCCAATTACAATCCAATGTCGATGTCGTTTTACAAACCTGATATGGCGGATTGGTCTCTAGAAGCAGTCATTTTCCAAGTTCGTGACAGCGCAGGAAGTACCATCTCTTCAGACGCCATCGATTTCGATGTAGTGGGTGTATCATTTACTTCGGAATGCGCTGGGTTGATGGTTGACGGTAGCTTTGTTCCTGGCTGCCCGGATGTAATTGGCAAGGATGACATCCTGGTTTACAGTGGCCATGGGCGACCAACAGTCAACGTCATCGGTGAAACTTCTGCTGGGTTGAGACTTGGTAGCACAGCTGTCGGAGAAGATGGTACATGGATGATGGAAATTGGTGCAAACCGCCTAGACAAAGGTGACAACACAATCGTCTTTGAATACGGTAACATCGAACAACCACTCAATTCCGACTCACAGATTAATGTTGAAGGTGGTGCTGATGATGGCACTAGCATCTTCATGGGGATCTTGATGGCTGTTGGCGCTCTGATCATCCTCGGTGCTTTGGGGGCTGTGTTTGTCTTCTTCTTCGTCGAATTTGAAGACGAATATGAGGATGACTTTGAGGTGCCTGCTGAAGAAGTGGACGCCTATGCTTGGGCGAAACAAGGCCAGCAACAGGATGTCGCCACTCCGGTGGTTGCCGAAGCGACTGCTGAGCCAGTGGCAGCAGCTGCACCTGCAGCGGTCTCTGGTTATCCTGGCTGGAAGTGGGATGCAGAGCAAAACAAGTGGATTCCAGACAATCAGTGATGTGGGAGTGCACCTGACTTTGGCATTGGGTCAGGTCGGGTGTGCTCGCGTCACTATCAAAAGGGGACAAGTCAAAATTGGAATGGAGTGTGTAGTATGAGTCATCCCCGACCAGGTGTGCAGGAGCGGATCATGCTCCATCTGCGCGACTATGCAGATTACACAGATTCGGTCGAGGTTCCCTTCGCGCTTTCACAGATGGGAATTGCAAATGCAGTCGCAATCGCACGTAGCAATGTACCCCGTGCGATTGCTGGCTTGAAGGATGCCAAACACCTGATTGAACGTCAAGCGCACGTTGCAGGGGTCAGCCGAAAACGCAAGGCGTATTTCCTAACCGATTCAGGCATGATCCAAGCGGAAGAAACTTGGAAACGTCTTTCAGAACATCCTGTGCGCCTGGTTGACAAAGAAGGTGCTTCACACATAACGACTTTAGCAGGTTCAATTGATATCGCTACATTCCCACTCCGCGCAGTAGACGTTCTCCGCTACATGGACGATAACGGAATGCTAGATTTACGCATTCTCAATGAAGAATTGATTCAGCGTGATTTAGACAAACACGTCGAAAAGCAACTTGTGACCTCATTGGGTGATCTACCTCGGACTAGGTCATTCTTCGGTAGGGAAACTGAACTTGAGAATATTTGTGCACTACTCGATGCTCGATCATCGTGTTTACTTGTCCCCGGTATTGCAGGTATTGGGAAAACAGCGCTTGCTGGAAAAGTCATTGAGCAATACACACATCGACGGAATTTACTCTACCATCGCTGTCAAGATTGGGAGGGAAGTCGCGCTTTCCTCGAGGCTTGTGCTGAATGGTTGTCTACCATTGGCGATGATGATTTGGCTGATTACATCCATGCAACGTCAGTCCCCCAATCATCAGTTGCGGTGAATCTAATAATCGGCGCCCTTGAAGAAATACCATCACTTATTGTCATCGATGTTTTACATACGGTCAACGATGATGCACTATTCTCGATTCTTCGAGGTTTGTCACAACGGATGGGGGACGCTCAAGAATGTGGCCTTGTGATGTTCAGTCGTTCGTTCCGTGCGGTTGTCCCATTGAAGGATGCAGAAGGTAAAATTTCCGCCTTAGTCTTGCCATTGGATGGATTAGACCAACCTGCGAGTCGAAACTTGTTGACGACAATGCCTAATCTCGATATGTCTGCGTTTCTCCATATTTACACACTTTCTCGGGGCCACCCATTGATTCTACAACTCATCAATAGGGGTTCGGTTGGTTCTACCTTCCACGATACACTGGAAACTTTCGTTGACGAGGAAATTTTCAGCCGGCTTTCTGGTGCTGAAAAGCGCGTACTCGGTGCTATCGCAATCTACAGGGAGCCGATGCCTCTTGAGGCCCTTTCAAACCATGAAATCGAGACGGATTTACTCGGTGATTTGGTTGAGAAGGGTTTGGCTAGGCAAGTCGACAGTGAAAATTACGATGTTCACGACTTGGTTCGGGAATTCTTACTTCGCACATTCGATACTGTGACAGCAACTGCATTGCACGCAGATGCGTGTGCTTGGTATCGAAAGCGCCTTACTGCTCCAGAGCAGCAATTGGAATACATCTACCATCTTGTGAATTCCGAGGATGCTGATTCTCTTGGTGATGTGCTTGAGAAACACGGTCGTACTCTGATACGAAGTGGGCACATGGAATTGCTTCCACTTCTCTTGAATCTTGATCAATCACAATATAAATCAGAAACATGGGCCATGATTCTAGAAATGCGTGGAGACATTTTTTCATTACAAGGTCGATGGGATGATGCGGAATCTGAATACGAGGGCGCTCTCTCATTGGTGATAGATCAACCGAATGCTTCTCTTGAAATACAAGGAAGACTCCTGTCGAGTAAAGCAGATTTGGCTATTCAGCGTGACGAATCTGATTCCGCCTTAGAGTTACACCGGCAAGCACTTCAGTTGTTCATCGATACCGGGAATGCGAAGGGTGCAGCTCGAACATACGCCAACATGGGGTACATCTTCCGCCACCGGAAGGATACCAAACGTGCCCTTGAGGTCTATGGAAACGTTGAGCAATTACTCGAAGCTGAAGATGATCCCGAATTGGTCGAGGTCCGCATCAAATTGGCCTCAGCCCTCCTTGAAATGGGGGAAATTGACCGCGCACGCGAGCATGCCTTATCTTCGTACGAGGAGACAGAAGGATCCGAAAATGTCGGACTGCATGCCCGCGCTCGCGCTGTGCTTGGACGATTTTATGCTCGGACTGGAGATCCTGACCTTGCACTGCACCATTATTCGGAGGCCTTGGAACAAATGGCTGAAGAAAGTGATCAACGTAGTGCTGTGGAAATCACCATTCTGCTTGGAGAGGCCCTTTCAGATGCTGGCCGTTCCGCTGAGGCAGTCGAACATTATCTCGATGGCTTGGCAATGGCAGAAGCCAATGATTTCCGGCCAATGATTGGTGAATTATTGGCACGCTTAGGTGAGGCAGCCCCAGAAAAATCCGAACGTATGAATTACCTACAACGCGCACTCACAGTTTTCCGTGAATTGGGTGCTGGTGCACGGATGAGGGAAGTTCAGGGGCAGATGCATCGAGCGATAATGGGTGGTAATTAGAACCCTGGTTGCTCAACTTGAATGGTTACTTGCCCCGAATCTAATACGACCCAAACAGTTTCGACCCCCACAAGCTTGACGACACCAGAATGCGTGGTCGCAGCAGCACCTGAAATCGGTTGACTTGTACGGTACATTTGTTCACCATCAGAAAGATGTACAGCATCATCGGTCAACCACATTTCAAGTTGCAACCCAACTGCTGACGAGAGATGCATTTCAACCGGCTCAGCATAACGAGCATCGCCATCCAATCGTGCGGCTTCATCAGCTCGCTCAACTGCCGCACCAACAGCGAGCAAATTTTCTTCCAATGCTTCTTCAGTCCACCGATCTTGTGTTGAAACTTCCAGCCCCCACACCCATATGGAAAATGAAGAAAGGAACATGAGCCCGAGTAGAAACGTGAATACATAACCTATTTCGGTGGCTGCTGCTGAATCATCTCTAGCCAATTTTCGCGTCATTATGCAGCCCCCCCGTTATTGGTTTGACTTGTCAGACAGGCAACCTGTAGATTGAACAGAACTGGTTCTCCACCTGCATGGTATACAACTTCAGGCATCGTGGGTGATGTTTGTACCCATCCTACGTAATCATCAAGCATTTCCAATTGTCCAGGGAATGCCAACCAGTCTGACGAATATTCAACTTCTTCTGAGCTTGCGGCTGCAATAGCAACTGCATAGGGCCCATCCCAACCACGGCGGACTTGATGTGCATCTATTGTTGCAATCTGTTCACGAACATCAAGGGTAAGAGTGAGCTCAATTTGGGCCGAACCAGAAACTGAATCCATTGTCGGAATTGAGACTGGAACTGTGGCTGCAAGTCGAGGTCCGGGTCCTTCACGAGAAGGAGGCGGAATCAGAACATCTGCCTGATATTCGGGGTGGTTTGTACCCACGAATCCTCCTTGGGTGAGAATTTGTAAATTCGTAACACTCGAATCGAACGTGTAAGTGAGTCTTGGTAGGTGGAGGGCCCATGCTGAACCAAGGGTGGCATGTGGGTCATCACCAACAGCCCCTCGTATCGAGAGTTGTAATCCAAAGAAATGGGTCCCGTCCCGCCATGCGTTTCTGATGTCGCTAGTTTTCCAGTGATCAACCGGTGTCCACGGCATGTCGATTTCAATCCAACCAGACGCCCGTATGCCCACTGCTACACAACGTTCTGCACCATCTTCTGGAATTTCCGTCGAACCATTTTCACCAGTTGTGACATAAACTCGCAAGGATCCTTCTATTGTTTCAATCGAAAGTGCACCTGTGTGGCCAGAATTTAGGGAAAGGGTAGTTGCAGGTGAACTATGGTTGGTAGTGCCAACTTGATTCAGATAGGTGGTCCATGAAGCGGTTGGACCTGCGGGCTGAAAGATGAGTGAAGTAACTCCTACAGTTGGTGATTCTGGAACCCCACCACTCTTGGGTGGCTCAAATTTCCAATCCGTCCCAGATATTCGACCTGTATCAGCAGCTGGAGAAATCGACAAACTTCCTGGACGCCACCCTGTGGTATGGGTTGCTGTACTACCTACTGTCTGCGTATCCAGAATCCATTCGACTTGAATCGGGCTTCCGCCTTCAATCCATGAAAAATCATCCGCATCCCACGGGATTCGAATACTCGAGTAACCACTGATTGCATGGTAGAGGTTTCCAATTTTCGCGGTTGTTGGTGCACTGTTGGGGTTGTGAATGAGCAAAGAACCATCCATCGCTGGTGGGCGGAAGTGAACTCCAGTCCACGAACCACTTCGATCAGGCCACGAGATTGCCCCTGGACCCTCGCCATCGAGGTCGACTGAATCTCCCCAATGGAGGACCATTCTAGCAGAGGCTGAGGTACGCAGGACAAGTTGTTGCGCTTGTGATACCGTGATTTCTCCTTGCCATGTATGTACTGTATCACTTTCACCCGAAGGTGCTTGTATCACTGATGTCGATGATGAACTTCCACTTCCTCGTGTGGTCCCAGTCTCCCATTCTAGTGTGAAAGGTGAATCAGATTCGAGGTGGACCGAATGTGAATTTGCAACTAGAGGGATGGTCCAACTTCTGCCTTCAGCAGAACCGGGCATGGGTTGATCAGGGGTGGCGAGAAAAGCCCCACCTTCCCCACGCCACATCACCACTCGAAGTGGCATTTCGCTGTGAATCCATGCTTCCCCATCTGAAGCACTGAGGTCAGTCATCACCCAAACATCATTCGGCGACATTAGTTCCTCATCTACCGAATTATTTTGCTCAAAACCCAATTGGTTGGAACCCAACAGCGTTGTTAGTGTATTGATTGGGGTGGCTGACACATTTCCGTCCAAAATGGGTAAACGGTAGTGATTCAAAGATTCAACAGATGCATGTAAGTTGGTCGTGCACAGGCTCTCAATACGATGTTCAGCGTGTTTCAACCGCATTTCATCATCTAGATCAAGCACACCTTCTAGCCTGAATGTACTATCTGGTTGGTGAGTGGCGCTGTACCACGTACCGCCTTCCAATAGTTGCCAACCTAGCATACCCGTATGTGGTCGGATTGTCAGTTGAGCCGTATCGCCTGGAGTTCCAGATTCACTCAATCGTTCTGTTTCCGATGCCAAGTCTTCCATTTGACCAACCATGTTTTCTCGCTCAACAGCACCATGTAATTCGTCGATGACTGGGATGACGGTGACCATCATACCAGAGATGATTGAAATCACACCAGCAAACAGCAAGACCGTCGCAATTGCTGCAGAAACTGCATCTTCGTCATGGTCCCTGCGCATCATTGGACCACAACCTGTTGCAGAATCACGTCAAGATGGAAATCGCTGGATGCAGGGTGAATCGTCATGCCTTCGGCACCTGAGAGTCTGCCATTCGGACCAAATCCAATATAGTCACTTGAATCACCGGTTGCACGGTGCAAATCATACGCGTCGGTCCAGTGGCGGAGATATCTCGATTCAGGATTGTCCAATCCAGAAAATTCTGCAGTCAATCTAAGGTTTCGGGCTTGGTCATCGAAGAATGTAATCACTCCTCTACTTTCGATATCGAGGGATACATCTGTGCTGCGGTCCAACCCTTCGACATCGACATCCAGGAGTACGAAACTGACTCGCAAGCCACCATCTAGAGCGCGGTCGTGGTGGAGGCGTGGGTAACTGCGAACATCGATCGGTTGATTCGGGAGTTGTTCGATTCTGGCCCCGTTGACGAGGTTAATTTGGAATGTTCCTGAGGTCAGTGGAGTTTGAATTTGGACACCGTCCAAGGGTGTTTGAATCCAGCGGTGGATGACTTGTCCTGAAGCGTCTAGGATATCGATTTTGACCCAACCCTGCAGACTCACATTCGTGGTGATTTGACCCTGAACTTCTGATAAATTCCACCACTCGGAATCCAAACTGGTTTGGATGTGTGCCGATGTAGCAGTACTGTTCAACGACGACACAATGATGATTCCATTCTCCATTGAAACTGTCACCCGATCATGCCCAATCAGATCAGCACTGATTTGCCAAATCTCTGCGATTCGTAGGGGTTCAATCGTGTCTTTTACGTGCTGGCTGCTGACCACAACTCCAGTTCCAGCTGGTGATTCCGCAACGACCAACAAACGATCATTGAATTGGGTGGCAGCAACGCTACCTGCTACCCAATCTCGATTGTCGGTTAAATCTTGCATGAAGGGCTGCATGACAACAACAACACCTGCCATTGTCGAGATAACCATGGCCAACAGCATGGTGACGCCCATGATTTCGGAAACCGCCCGCTCATCGGCCGATTGCCGGGTGGCAGTGGGGGGGCGCATGGGTCGACATATCGCCGTATGTTCTTAGCCATTCTCATTTCACCTCATACTGAGGTGAAGATTTTCAGCGTATTTGCATCTCTGCTTCAGCTTGTCCCAACCAGTGGCTGAATTCAGGTCCATTTTGAGTTGAAACCCGTAAATCACCCGACCAGTTTTCAACCCTAAACAGAGTTTCGCTTTCAGCTAAATGTGGTGCATTGTTTTTCTCAGATAAGTGGCACAAAACCACACTCTTTGTTTGGGGCCCCAATATGTCTGCTAACAACTCTGCAGTCTGCTGGTTTGAGAGGTGCCCTCCGCGGCCTGAAATTCTCGCCTTGAGGTTTGCTGGATAGGGCCCTAACGCCAACCTTTTTGCATCGTAATTAGATTCGATTGAGATATGTGCACAACCCCTGAGATGCCGAATTAATTCATCGGTCGGTTCACCGAGATCAGTGACCACAGCGGCGCGTTCAGATGAACCCGAATGGATGATGAAACCGACATTGTCAGCCCCATCATGTGGGACGGGTACTGGAAGTACAGCCAAATCCGCTGTGACTTGAACACGTTCAAGAGATTCAAAGATGCGACACTGATTGAGTGGATCAAAGCCAAGGTGTGCACATGTTGTGAAGTTAGCGAACAATTTGGCACCATGTCGGCGATGGAAAATTCCAGCACCCTGAGTGTGGTCGGAATGGTGGTGGCTGAGGATGATTGCATCAATTGCGGTTGGGTCGACCCCAATGCATGCCAAACGGCGCTCAATTTGACGCCCACTAAATCCACAATCGAT
>JAPKEY010000165.1 GCA_028821815.1 Candidatus Poseidoniales archaeon
CCCGTGCTCCCGTAGGGAGCGCGGAATCAACTGTTGACCACATTTTACAGGGGTTCGGGTTAAGGAGGATAGCGTCCCGGAGAACCGCGAGGGTGTCCGATGGTTGATGAGGTTGCAAAGAGTCTCAAACTCAATCGAAACCTGTTAAACAACATCCCGAAGGCGATTGAACTTGACAGGGCAATCAAAATTGGGTGGGGTGCACAAGGTGATGCAAAACCCAAAGAAGGTGAAATCGGCATCGCCACACATCTACCCAAAGGAGCGCGTGTACGCCTTCTTGGCAACCTTGGTGATTTTACTGCATTCTGCTGTAAGGGCGGAACGTTCACACTTGAAGGGAATACCCTCGGCTGGTTTGGCGCATTCTCTTCTGATGGCCGCTTGGTTGTCGAAAGGGATGCTGGCGTTCGGTGTGGACATGGAATGACCGGAGGTCGATTATTCTGCCAAGGTAGCGTTGGCGATGAAGCCGGTGCTGCGCTCGAGGGAGGTGTTGTCATCGTACGTGGCCATGCTGGCCATCGCACAGGCATAGGCATGAGTGATGGAACAATCATCATCGTTGGAGATTGTCAAGCTGATGCGGGACAAGGTATGACCGGAGGGCGAATCGTTGTCGATGGTCGATGCCTTCCAGAAGGTGAAGGGGCCCAGCAACGCAACTTGACAACATCTGAGTACAAAGAAATCAATGGTTTACTCAAGGAACATGATTTGACTGTCAGCGAAGATGCTGTAGTCATTGAAGCCGACGAATCAAATGCAATCCCCGCCATACCCCCCATGCAAACTGTTTGGGGTGACTTCGGCGATATTGGCCTAATCAGTGGGGAAATTGCCATCGATCCTTCAAATCCCATCGACGTAGTCACATTGATTACCCGGGGTGAAGAGGAGGAGGGGGTTGTCTTCCCTCTACCCATATTGCCCGAGTTAGTCAGTGGTAAAGGGTTGGTTGGAAGTCTTCTTTCTAAGCAACCTTGCATGGTCGATAGCGACCCCCGGGAAATTGATTTTCTCCGCATTGGAAAATCAAACATTTCCAATGCCGATACCGCATTGGCAAACGCTGCTGGAATTGTACTTGACCTCGATGATTTACCACCCTTTCACGATGGAGAAATCCTTGCACTAATGACCGGACTTCGATCCCATCTTGATGTGGATAAACCTGTACTGATTGCAGGTCGTGTAGACCGTGTTACGAATCTGCATCGAATGCTTCGAGACCAACCAATCGATGGGCTCCTTGTGCGACTCACCTCAGGCGCTGGCATGACTGCCCCTGCGGCGTTACCTCGAATTGGATTGTCTGCTCGTGATGCAGGTGTATCAGATACCTTGCACATACTCGACATCCCCTGGGACGCGAGTGCCGATGATGCTGCAATCGCTGCGGCTGCGGGATGCGGGATTATCTGCGCGAATCCTTTCTCCGCTGAAGAAGGTGCGCCCGGTACGCAAAAGGCGAGGGCAGAAGCGGTGGAAAATTGGTTGGCTGAGTTTGGAGCCACCCTACGAGGGCGGCTTACCGATCTCGGTATTGATGCTCTCGAGAAATTGAATCGCCGTCACTTGCGAGCATTGGAACATGATACAGCTGCACAAAGTGGGCTACGCCTAGCAGGGTATGACCGCCCATTGCCCCAATGGATGGGGCAGTGAGGGATTCCCATGCCAACGGTGACCTTCGACCATGCAACTTTACGCGCGATTCAGTCACGATTCGATGTCGAGCATGATCCTTGGTTGTGGGAGCAGCAACTCAGCAACATCGGTTGTGTGGTAGAAGAATGTGACTCAAATGAAATTGAGATTGAGATTTTTCCAGATCGTGCCGACTTACTTTCCCCTGAAACAATGGCCCATGCTGCTCGTGCATTCCTCCATGGTAAAGGTGCGGAAACAGACCTGAAAACCATTGATGGTGATGTCACGATGGTAGTTGATTCAAGTCTTGAAAATGTTAGACCCGTGATTCTCGGCGCCGTTGTTCGAGGTGTCGATAACGGTTCAACGCCAGAAGAGAATGATGCATTCATTCAGGCCTTGATGGATCATCAAGAAAAATTGCACTTCAGCATTGGACGGCGGAGGCGGCGTGCCTCGATTGGAGTGCATGATTTGTCAACACTGGCGCCACCTTTCAAAGTCATCACAGTCCCTGAATCATACTCGTTTATCCCATTGGCCATGACTGAACGTATGAGTATTCGTGAAATCCTTGAATCTCATCCAAAGGGTGTAGATTATGCCAATTTGCTAGAGGGATTTACCGAATTCCCAGTCATCATCGATGCGGCTGACAGGGTTCTATCATTCCCACCCATCATCAACGGCGACCATACGACTGTTACTGAATCGACTACTGACTTCTTCATCGATGTCACCGGATGGGATGCGCGCGCCTGTGAGGCGAGTCTGCTCCTTGTTTGCTTGGCATTTGCAGCACGTGGCGGCATCGTTGAAACTATTGAACTGACAGATTGTCACGGCCAAAAACAGCGAACTCCGAATGGCAAAGCCCGACGAGTATCTCTACCTAAGCGATTGCTAGAAGAAATCCTTGGTCGCGAATTTACAAAACTTGAAATCAAGATTGCAATTGATCGAATGGGTGGGCGCTTTATCGAAATGAAAACCGTTACCGACGGACCTCGCCATGTTGAGCGCATGTCTGATGCGGCCATTGGTGAGCAAGAATACATCATCGAAATGCCTCGATGGAGAGCCGACTTATTGCATCCCGTAGATTTGGTCGAAGAAGTAGCTACGGGCATTGGTTACGAGGATCTTGGCAAGGCATTGTCAGGCCAATCAAAGGCAGGTATACCGCTGCCTACATCTCACTTGAATCGTCGAATTCGCGAATCACTCCAAGCCAATGGTTTGCAACAAGTAACCTCACTCACACTCTCCAATGAAGATGATCAATTCGCCAAGATTCGCTATCAAGCAGCAACCGAAGTCACTGGACTCCACAATCCAATTACTGTCGACCACACAATTCTACGACAGAGTATCACCCCCTCTCTGCTGAATTTGTTAGCAGCCAATCGCCATCATGAGTTACCCCAGCGCGTCTACGAGTTGGGCACGGTTGTGCGCGACCACCACAATGCAGACCGTGTCGGTTGGGCTTGTGCTGAAGTGGGCACCGGATTTACCGCTGCAAAGGGAATGGCGGAAGCACTTCTCAGAGATCTCGGTGCCTTCTCGCGGGAAATTGAAGTCGGTTACGAACCGTTGACTGAATCCGATGGTGGACCATACCTCAACGGCCGTGGTGCCAAAGTCATGGTCGCGGGCGAATGGATCGGATGCTGTGGTGAAATTGACCCAGCCGTGTCTGAACTGTTTGGACTCAAGGTACCCATCCATTGTGGCGAGTTCGATGTCGATGCCTTGGGCCGATTGATTCCGGACCCAATCCTGTAGGCGCACATTCGACCCCAACCGATTAAACGGTTCAGATTGACCCAAGGCCATGCGTGGTCGGGCTCTACTCCTTGTGTTGCCTTTGCTCTTGATGAGTTGGGCACCCTTCACAATGAGCCTCGAAGAGGCTCGTCCTA